>BDTL01000069.1 GCA_002898115.1 bacterium BMS3Bbin02
AAGTGGGTGTTCCCCTCCTCGTGCGCCCGACCACCTAACCGGCTCCGGTGTATACGGCGCTTCTTGGACGCCGACACGTGACAAGTAGTCACTTCTTGGCGGTGAGCCGTTCTAGATCGGCCCGCATGCGATCGGCCGTAGCAGACCATGTGAACTCCGCCTCAACCATCACCCGACCAGCGGCTCCCATCGTGGCGAGCAGTGAGCGGTCCGCATCGATCGCCCGAATCCGGTTGACAATGTCGTCAACTGAGGAGACGACATACCCCGTGGATCCGTGCCGCACAGTCTCCGGCGACCCACCCGAGTCGCCAGCCAAGACCGGGAGTCCCGTGGCTGCAGCTTCGAGGAATACGAGACCGAGGCCTTCGATCTCGAGACCACCCCAGCGACTCTTGCACGGCATACAGAACACGTCCATGTCGCCGTAGAGGCGCGCAAGGCGCTCCCACGGAACATCGACTTCGATGCGGACCGCAACCGGGGATCTTGCTGCTGCCTTGCGGATCGCATCCTCCTGGCGCCCGCGGCCCACGATGAGGATCTCGACCGCGATACCTTCAGCGTGGAGCATCTCGGCGGCTTTGATGAGTCGGAGTTGGCCCTTTCTTGGGACGAACCGCGACACACAGCCGATCGTGATCGGTCCCGGCGGTAGTGGCCGGTCAATCTTGGAAAACCGGTCGGGATCAACACCACCACCCACGTAGCCGACGGCTCGGCCCGTCAGGCGCTCCAACCTCTGTTGAGTGAACTTTGATACAGCGAACAGCGCGTCGGCGTCCCGCAGAGGGCGTCGTAACAACTGTCGAGCAACCGGAAAGGCGGCAGGGAGCGTGACTTCGGCTCCGTGACACAACACCGCGTAGGGAACACCGAGCTCATCGCGCAATGCACGTCCAAGGAAGGCAAGTGGATGAGGTGCGCCAAACAAGATGAGATCCGGCTCGAATGCGCGGGCCTCGCTGAGTATCCATTGCTTCGTTGCACGCGTCGGCCACATGAAGGCCCGTTCGGACCGTCTGACCCTTTCCTCATCCTCAGCCGGACCGTCGGCTGGTGCAAGTACCCGAACCTCATCCGGTAAGACCCTGAGCACATTGCCAAGATATTGCTGTATCCCACCCGGCTTCGGCGGGTAGTCATTGGTGACGACAAGGAGTCGCATCGTGTGGTGCCTTACCTCAGATGTGGAGCCCTCAGATGTGGAGCGCTATTCCATGAGGCTAGTTGGGTGCCTCGAGGCGTGTAGATGACACGGGCGTAGGCGGTGTTACCGAGAATGCTGAGGTGTTTGCGTTTGGGATAGCCAAACCCCAAGACACCAAGTACGAACGCTCGCGAAGCACCGCCGTGGGACACCACCGCAACGGTCTCACCAACGTGGTCCTGTGCGAGCGAGTCGATCGCCGCCGTGACCCTTTTCTGGACGATCGAGAAGGTCTCTCCTGTAAGACCCCGTGGCCGGTCCTCATCAAGATCTCGAATCGCCACCCAATCGTCGGGGAACTGCTCAGCGATGTCGACGGGGCGCATACCCTCCCACACGCCAAAGTTCATTTCCTGGACATCAGTGACGGGACGTACATCCTTGGAGATTCTGTCAGCAACCTGCTTCGCCGTGTCCCGGGCGCGTCCGAGGGGCGAGGAGTACACGGCGCTGATCGGCAGCTTCAGGTCACCGAGTCGACGCGCTTGGCTGTGTCCCTCTGCAGAAAGCAGGCCCTCTTGCTGGCCTTGCCACTCGCCGTTGAGATTCGAATCGGTTTCCCCGTGACGGACCAGAATCACTTGCGTCTCATCCTGGCGTGGCGCCGGGACCACCGGATCGAGGTGGGACGTGTCGTTGTAGGACGTGAATTCGATGTCATCAGCCGCAACTGTGATGCGAGTGAGCCCCGCGTTTGATAGCAGGCGGACGCTCCCCGGACGGGGACCCCCGAGCGCAACCGACGTGAACATCAATAGCGCGAGCCCGTGGCTGACCACAAGAATGCGGTCGCCGTCCGAAGCTGCATTCACGAGGTCCTGGAACGCCTCGTTGGTACGGGCCGCGACGTCGGTGAGCCGCTCATCATCGAGCAACACATCCTGTCGGCTCAACAGGGAACCATATTTTTCGGGGTATCGACCCGCGATCTCCTTGTGGGTGAGACCCTCCCACTCACCAACGCTCGGTTCACGCCACCGCGCATCTATCTCGAAATCGTCGCCGACGATTCCTCGAGCTGTTTGCCGGGTTCGTCCCAGCGGAGATACAACAACTCGATCAAACCGTTCAGCCGCGAGCCATCGTTGCAGGCGGGCGACCTGGTCAATCCCGGTCTCTGACAGAGTCGAGTTGTCACTCCCCTGCCAAAGTCCCCTGGCATTCCCTACTGTTTCCGCGTGCCGCACCAGCACTATCTCAACACTCACATGGGTCCTTCCACTGGAAACGCCCGCACAAGGTTAGAGGACAGCCAGTCGTCCGGAATCCGGACATTGATAGAACCCCAGATCGCTAAGATCGCCTCATGTACTACGCATTGTTGCCATCGTCTCAGCAGGCATCGACGGATCCGGTCGGTGGCGCCATCGTATGGGCGTTCGGACTTGCCATAGTTATCGCCCTGTTCTTTGTGCTGCAACGAACCCAGAAGAAGGCCGATGCCCAGTACTGGGACCGCAAGAAACGCGAAGAGAACGCCAGGTTCAACGACCCGGATATGCGGTCCGATCAACAATAGGACACGAACACCCCCTCGGCGCGCTCCGACCGATCCACCTCCCACAACGCTGAGGGCCACCCGATCGGGTGGCCCTCATTCTTTTCGGTCGTAGAGATAGTTAGCCGACGAACGCCGATGCGAAGATCAGCGACACAATCGTCATCACCTTGATGACGATGTTCATCGCCGGACCGGCTGTGTCCTTGAATGGGTCACCGATGGTGTCACCGACAACCGCAGCCTTGTGAGCGTCGGAACCTTTGCCGCCGTGGGCACCGGCCTCAATGAACTTCTTGGCGTTATCCCATGCTCCACCGGCGTTAGACATGAAGATCGCAAGCAGGAAACCGGTGATCAGTGCCCCGGCCAGAAGACCGCCAAGCGCTTCCACGGAGATGAACCCGGTCACGATCGGCAGCGCAACGGCGAGCGTACCGGGAAGAAGCATCTCGCGCAACGCGGCCTTCGTCGAAATGTCAACACAACGGGCGCTGTCGGGACGGACTCCCTCTTTGCCTTCGCGCAGACCGGGAATCTCACGGAACTGACGCCGTACTTCCTCGATCATCTCAAACGCAGCTCGCCCGACGGCCTTGATCGTCATCGATGCGAACAGGAATGGGAACATACCACCGATAAACAGACCAACCATGACCCGGATGTCAAGAATGTCGATTGCCGGCAGGTTGTCTCGACCGACGGCCTCGCGGAAGGTGAAGAACAGGGCGAGCGCCGTGACGGCTGCCGATGCGATGGCAAAACCCTTCGCGACGGCAGCAGTGGTGTTCCCGAGGGAGTCAAGAGCATCGGTGGTTTCGCGGACCTCTGCCGGCAGTCCGGCCATTTCGGCGATGCCACCTGCATTGTCGGCGATTGGACCATAGGCATCGACAGCAACAGTGATACCAAGTGTGGCCAACACGCCAATCGCGGCAATGGCGATGCCGTAGATGCCGGCGTTGTCGAATACGAAGGCGGCCTCACCACCCGCGTAGGCTCCGGCCATACCGGCCGCGACCACGATCACCGAGAAAGCGGCGGACCGCATGCCCTCGGCGATGCCCGCAAGCGCAACAGTGGCCGGCCCGGTTTCAGCCTGAGCGGCGATCTGCTTCACAACCCGGTAGTGGTCGGATGTGAAGACTTCGGAAATCTGCCCGATTGCGAGCCCGACAACGAGTCCGACAACGACCGACGCGAAGAGTCCCCACACGTTCTCAACACCATCGAGACCACTGAACAGGATCGGAGTGAGAATCGCCACGGTGGCGACGGTTAGGCCGGCCGCAACCCAGGTACCTTTGTGAAGAGCGGAAGCGAGACTTCCCTTACCCGGCTTCACGAAGAAGGAACCGATCACGGAAGCTCCCATGCCTACTGCTGCGATCAGCAGCGGGTACATGAAGGTTGCAAGCCTGAATCCCTCACTGGCAGCCGAGAAAGCGAACGATGCAAACACGATCGGCGCAATGAGTGACCCGACGTACGACTCGAAAAGGTCGGCACCCATACCGGCAACGTCGCCGACGTTGTCGCCGACGTTGTCCGCAATGACGGCAGGGTTCCGGGGGTCATCCTCGGGGATACCGGCCTCGATCTTTCCGACGAGATCGGCGCCGATGTCGGCAGCCTTGGTATAGATACCACCACCGACACGAGAGAAGAGTGCGATTGTCGAGGCGCCAAGACCGATTGCAGTGATAACACTGAAGGCATCTTCAAGCTCAAGGACAACTTCGAAGAAGAAATAGCCGAGCGAGAGCCCGAGCAGTCCGAGACCCGCGACGGTGAAGCCCATGACGGCCCCACCGCGAAACGCCAGTGGCAGAGCCTTGTTGATTCCGCCCTCCATTGCGGCCTGCGCGGTACGTGCATTGGCGGCGGTCGCGACACGCATTCCGATGAAACCGGCAAGCGCCGATAACACCGCTCCAAAGATGTATGCAATGGCGCCCCAGGGACGACCCCAGTCGAGTAGGACGAAGATAAGAACAGCCATGACGGCGACAAAGCCGGCCACCGCGGTGTACTCACGGCGTAAGAACGCCATGGCACCAGCACGGATGTCCTGCATCAACTCAACCATGCGGTCATTGCCTGGAGGTGCCGCGTACACCTCCTTGGTGAAAATCCCGGCAAGCACCAAAGCACCTACACCGGCGGCCATGGCTATGTAAAGCCAGATCAGCGGATCCACAGATCACTCCCGAATACGAATAGACAGATTGCTCAGAGACGGGTTTCAATCGGCTCCAAGTGCGCCTGTCGGCGCTAGCCGTGTCTCATTCGGATGGAATCGTAGATGACGAATCTCAGCCTGTCGCATCGTCGCGGCGCCGGGACACCCCGAGTCCGATCGCGATTGCTATCAGAACGACGCCGACACCGGCTGGAATGACATCAGCCGTCTCCTCAAGAACCATCGCCGGCTCAAGCAGGGTGAGCTTCGAAACCTCCAGGTAACTCTCACCACCGCGATCCGGGTCGTGGTGTTTCCACACTCCCTCGAGTCGAACAACCGGACCCCTCTCACGATAACCGCCGGGTTCGGCGAGGCCCTCGATCAGGGCCGCAGGAAGCCTCACGCCGATGCCAATGTTTGCTCCACCCAGATTCCCGAGAACGGTCGGGGAGTATACGTAGACGTCGTCATTGAGCTGAGTCCATACCGTGCCGTCGCTACGACGGCCGTAGTCGCCAATCAACTCGCCTTCGACCACGACCGCTCCCGCGTACCCCTCCGAGTCGTTGATGATATCGATGACGCGAGTCACGTCTCCCCCTGCGAACACCGCCCCGGCTGTCGAGAACATGAAAACGAGTGCAATGACTGTCGAACGCATTACTTTCCTCGCAGCCATGAAATCAGGAAACCGAAGAGAGCGAAGATCGCAACGAATTCCAAACGTCCAAGCCACATTTGCACAATGTATGTGACCTTCAGGAGCGCTGGCATCGAGACATCCGTGATCCCGGCCGAGAGTCCGACAGACGCGCCGGCGGACACCGACTCGAACAGCGCCGTCTGGAGCGGATAGCCATACATCAGGGCGACCCCCGTACCCAGGGCGAACAGGGCAACATACAGCAGCGAGACAGACATCGCGGATTGCGCGAGCTCCGGGGTTAGCTGTTTGCGGCTCCCCTGCACATACGACGTACGCGCAACGGCGCCTTCAGCGAGGAGCACTTGCTTGATCTGGTTGCTGATCGCGCGAACCGTCAAACCGACACGGAGAGCCTTGACTCCGCCTGAGGTCGAAGACCCCATTCCCCCGAGTGCCATCGCTAGCACGATGCCACCGAATGCAAGCCCTCCCCAGGAACCGAGTTCAGCAGAAGTTACAGTTGTGAACCCCGTACCGGTATGAGCGGATACCACCTGGAACATCCCCTGGCGGCCCAGACCGAACACCGTCGTATACACCCCGGTAGCGGCAAGCCCGGCCATCGTAAGGATCATCGTTAAACCGAGGGTCGCGAGGATTGTGCGCGTTTCGAGGTTCTCCATGACCGATCGACTCCGTCTCCGCCACATCGCAAAGTGGACACCGAAGGACATTGCTCCTGCGATCATGAGCACCGCTGTTGTCGCCTCAAAGATCGCGGAGCGGTAGTACGCAATGCTGGTGGACTGCGGAGTAAACCCACCAGTGTCGAACCCGGCAAAGAAAACCATGAGCCCATGGAACAGTGACCGCGTCGGCGAAAATCCGAGTACCTGCCACGCCACGAAACCGAGAGCCGCTACACCTGCGACAAGGTGGACAAGACTCACCGCCCAGATGAATTTGGCGGTCGACTTCACCGACGGCAGGATCTTCTCCTCTCGCGCTTCGCCGTAGTACAAAGTGAGATTCCCTCTGCCGGCAAAGAGCACGAGCGCCGCAATGATGATGCCCTGGCCGCCGAGGAAGGGCAGCAGGTGACGCCAGAAGTTGAGTGACGTAGCCA
>BDTL01000070.1 GCA_002898115.1 bacterium BMS3Bbin02
CTGACGAAGCTGACGAAGCGGATGAAGCGGATGAAGCGGATGAAGCTGACGAAGCGGATGAAGCTGACGAGGCGGATGAAGCTGACGAGGCTTCCGACCAGGGCGACGCGTCCTCCGATAGCGCTTCCGATCAGGGCGATGAAGCCGATAGCGCTTCCGACCAGGGCGACACGTCCTCCGATAGCGCCTCCGATGAGAGCGATGCCGGCGACGACGATTCCGATAGCGCCTCCGACGAGAGCGATGCCGGTGATGAGGCTGACGATGCCGTAGATACCGGCGGAACTGTTGGAACCGGCGGGTTCGGCGACTGAACGGACGCCTACTCAAGCACCAACCCAATTCGACAAGGGAGAGTCCGCCTCCACTGAGGGCGGGCTCTTCCTTGTCTTAGAACTGTTCCGATAGTGGCCTCCGAGCGAAGTCCTCGTCTTCAGCCGGCTTTCAGCTCAGATCCACAACAATGGCACTATGGGCGAAGGCAGAAGGGCGCTCGGATGAGGGTACTGGTCGTAGAAGATGAGAAGCGGGTCGCTGCTGCTGTTCGCCGCGGACTCGAAGCAGAAGGTTTCGCTGTCGATGTGGCGCTGACAGGCACTGACGGAGAGTGGTTGGCGAAGGAGAACAAGTACGACGTGATCGTACTTGACATCATGTTGCCGGGCATCAACGGTTACCGCCTGTGCGCAAATCTACGCGAGCGCGGCGATTGGACTCCGGTGCTGATGCTCACCGCCAAAGACGGCGATCTCGACGAGGCAGAAGCTCTCGATACAGGCGCCGACGACTATCTGACAAAACCGTTCTCCTTTGTGGTTCTCATCGCCAGGATCCGGGCACTTCTGCGGCGGTCGGCAACAACCCCACGGATGAGCTATGAGGCCGGCGATCTGTATGTAGATCCGAACGCCCATCAGTGTCGGCGCGGAGATGTGGAGGTTGCGCTGACCGCAAGGGAGTTCTCGGTGCTGGAGTTTCTGATACGGCGCAAGGGCGAGGTCGTGTCGAAAGCGGAGATTCTCGAAAACGTGTGGGACTTCGCGTTCGAAGGAGATCCCAACATCGTTGAGGTGTACATTCGACACCTGCGTGTGAAGATTGACGAACCATTCGATAAGGCATCGATCCAGACGATTCGCGGCTCCGGATACCGTCTGGCGGCGAACGGTGGTTAGCTTGCCGCTGCGGTTCCGATCCGCAAGAGCACGATCGACGATCGCGGCAACCGTTGTTGTTGCTCTGGCGTTGATCGTGGCCGGGTTCACCGCCATGTCGCTGCAACGTGCTGCGATGGTGAACGCGATCGACACCGCCCTCATCGGCCGGGCAGAAGATATCACCGCACTCATCATCGACGGGTCCATACCCACGCAGCTAACTGCGCCGGGCGATGATGACGCTCTCGTTCAGATCATCGACGGGGACCGGACGGTGATCGCCTCAAGCCCCAACATCGCAGGTGAGAGTGCTATCTCCGACGTCCGCCCAGCTGCCGGCACTCAGGTTGTCACCACCCAGACGCTCCCCGTCGGGGAGGGGGAGTTTCGGCTGGTGACAAAGTCCGAGTTTGCACACGATCAGACCTTCACGATCTATGCAGCAGCAAGCCTGGATCCCGTCAGGGAGGCGGTTGCAGCGCTCGCGGCGATTCTCATAGCAGGGGTTCCCTTGTTGATCGCGATTGTGGGCGTCACCGTCTGGTTCGTCATCGGAAGAACGCTTCATCCGGTCGAGGCGATCCGCTCCAAAGTTGAATCGATTAGTAACCGTGATCTTGATCGCCGGGTTCCGGTACCCGACAGCGGGGACGAAATAGCGCGACTCGCCGCGACGATGAACGAGATGCTCGATCGACTGGAACAGAGTTCCGATCAGCAACGGCGTTTTGTCGCCGACGCATCTCACGAGCTCCGCAGCCCACTAGCGGCGATTCGCTCGCAGTTGGAGGTTGACCTCCTGCATGCGGAAAACGCAGATTGGTCAGCGACGTCCGAGGGCGTCCTCGATGAAACCCTGCGTATGCAGCGCCTCGTCGACGACCTGTTGTTGCTCGCGCGAAGCGACTCGGGAACTCTGCCTATCGGACATCGATCCGTTGACCTTGACGACATCGTCTTCGACCTTGTGAAGCGGACCCAGCCACTGACCTCCGTCACGATCGATACCACGCACGTCTCGGGTGCGCAGGTTATCGGTGATGCCGATTCTCTCGCCCGGCTTGTGCGCAATCTTGTCGAAAACGCGGTGCGCTTCGCAGTCGATCGCATCGAAATATCATTGACGGAGGCTGACGGGATTGCAGTATTGACCGTCAGCGATGACGGACCGGGTATTCCCGAGGCCGATCGTGATCAAGTCTTCGAACGGTTCACTCGGCTCGACGAGGCACGCGACCGCGACCATGGTGGCGCGGGTCTCGGTCTCGCTATATCCAGGGAAATTACCTTGCATCACGCAGGTTCCATCACCGCAGACAACGGAACACTCGGTGGCGCGAGAATCACAGTAGAGATTCCCACGAGATCTCGGTGACGGGAATCGGGCGTCAACCCGCCGGGCTCTTGACTCCGAGCGAATGCCTACCCTGGTTGGTGAGTCGCCTACAGTTCGGAATGAATACATGACTGCTGCCCCACTACACGTGGTTACGGGAGCGTTCGGTTACTCCGGGCGGTATATCGCGGCCGAGTTGTTGGCGAGGGGCGCCCGGGTACGCACGCTCACGAACTCGCTACATCGTGACAACCCCTTCGGTGACAAGATCGAGGTGCATCCGATCGACTTCAACGACCGGGATGCTCTCGTTGAATCGATGCGAGGCGCGTATGCGTTCCACAACACCTACTGGGTTCGTTACAACCATAAGAAGGGGAGCACCGACTTCGGATATGACGAGGCGGTGAAGAACAACCGGATTCTCTTCGAATGTGCCGTCGACGCCGGGGTCCGGCGGTTCGTCCACCTCAGCGTGGCCAATGCCAGCGAGGATTCAACCTGGGGTTACTTCCGCGGCAAGGCACTCCTCGAAAAGGAGCTGGAGGCGTCGGGTCTGTCGTACTCGATTGTCCGCCCAACGGTGATCTACGGTGGCCCCGAGAACGTGCTCATCAACAACATCGCCTGGATGCTTCGGCACCTGCCGGTGTTTGGTGTGTTCGGGAAGGGAGATGCGCGGCTCACTCCGATCCATGTCGAGGACCTCGCCAGAATCTGTGCGGATGCTGCTGACCGTGACTCGAACGAGGTGATCAATGCAGTCGGTCCCGACACGTTTACCTACCGCGAGATGGTCGAGCAGATGGCGCGGGCGATGGGGGTTCGTCGGCTGATCGTACCGACACCCGACTGGCTTGCGCTCGCCGCGGGCAAGGTGCTCAGTTTCTTTCTCAAGGACATCGTGATCACGGGACATGAGATCTCCGGCCTGCGCAACGAGTCCATGTACACCGGCACCGAGCCGCTCGGCACGACAAGTTTCAGCGAGTGGCTGGAATCAGAAAAAGACACGCTAGGCCGTCGTTTCGTCAACGACCTCAGCCGCCGACGGTAGGTCGTTAAATCAACCTCGCTACTAGTCTTGGTGCGGTCCGGTAACAAACGAGGGGACGTTGTGAGACGATTCTTGGTGGTCGCAGCGGCGATGGCGTTGGTGGTGGCGTCGTGCACTTCTTCTGAAACGGTTGTGACGACCCCCGCGGTCGATCCGACGACGAGCGTCCCTGCTCCTCCGCCGCTTACGACTGTCACTACTACCACCACGCAGGTTGTCACCACGACGACACCTGTCACTACTACTACTACGTCGACGACTGTCCCCGTTGTCTTGCCGGAACCGGCACCGGGTTGGACCCGGCTCGACATCGACCCGGAGTTGTTCGGGGATGTCACCTTGACGGGTGGTGTGGTCTCGGATGGTCGGATGGTGCTTGTCGGCTGTGAGAACAATGCCGCGGGGTCTCGTCGTGATACCTGGGGGTTCCCGGTGTGGGTGTCCGACGGTGACGCTGGTTGGAGGCTCGCCGATGGCCCCGACGGTGTTGGTTGTGTGACTCAGGTCGAGGCGACTCCGTTCGGGTACTTCGCGGTAAGTGGGTTCGGCGGTCTCGTGCTCTTCTCGGATGATGGCCTCGTATGGGACCGATTCGATCTCTCCGGGGCTCTCGGGCTTGAGGGACCGGTTCAGCTAGGTTCTGCCATCGCGGTGGTTCCTTCGCCCGATGGGGGTCGGGTCACCTTGTTGTACTCACGGGCCTGGCTGGGGGAAAGTGAGATAGCTACCTTGGTGACGACTACGGATGGCGAGACATGGACCGAGGGTCCGGCGAGTTCCGCCGCCTTGTTCGACTCCTCGGATTTCGCAGCGGTGATTGAGGGTGGTCCGGGGCTCATCGCGGTCGGTACGTCACCGGGCGGCCAGTTCGTTCCCACGGCGGCCGTTTTCACGTCACCGGATGGCCTGCGTTGGACGAGGGTGACACCTCGTGATCATGATTTCAATGACAAGACAATGGGCGACGTCATCGCGGTTGACGACGGCTACGTCGCTGTCGGCGGCGACATTGAGAATATCCGTCTGATGACAGCGTGGACTTCGAGCGACGGGGTCCACTGGCACCGCTCACCCGCTCCGCAAGGTGAAATCGGTGCAGAGTTCGGTTTCCAGACCGCTGTCGCCCTCACGGTTGTCGACGGCTCCATCTGGGTGACGGGCCGCGACTTTGACGCCGCTCGTGGCGATGACAACAGCGATCGGAGCCTTCCTGCCCTGTGGAGGTCCGACGACGGGATCGAGTGGGTGCGGGTAGACCCTGAGACCGTGACCGTGGCGATCCCGTTTGTGGTGATCGACTTCCCCGGACTCCGAATCGGCGTCTGGCCACCACCGTTCAGCCTCATAGAAGGACCCGTCCAAGTCTTCATCGCCGACAACTAGAGATGGGTATGCCTACATGATCGGGAACTGAGCTTTGCTCGGTTCCCGATCACGACGAGCATGTTGAGGACAGCTGGTTGTCGTTGAGCGGAGGAACCCATGGCTGCTCGTCACGAGATGACCGTAGCAAAGTGCGCGAAATATCGGCAGTATGTCATGCGTAATAGCGGTAGTGTTTCATACAGAATGCCGGTAGAGTGTTGAAATGAAGGAGTATCGTCACCGTCTAATCGACCCACTGGTGGGCGACCTGCTCACCGAGTTGCCGGCATTAATGGTTACGGGTCCCAGGGCGACAGGCAAAACAACGACGGCGGCACGTCACGCAGCGTCGATCATTCGACTGGACCGTGAGGCCGAAGCAGCCGCATTTCGAGCCGACCCTGACGCCGCGTTGGCTGGCCTGCCGGAACCGGTGCTATTGGATGAGTGGCAGGTCGTGCCCGCTGTGCTCGGTGCCGTCAAACGTGCCGTTGACTCGAGCGACCGGCCGGGACGATTTCTGTTGACCGGGTCGGTCCGGGCCGATATCGAGGCCGAGCCGTGGCCGGGAACGGGCAGAGTCGTTCGCTTGGCGATGTATCCGCTCACCGTTGCGGAGCAGATTGGTCGAAGGACTGTTCCTCTTGTCGATCGTATTGTTCGCGGCGAAGCTCTCACGGCCGGTGGCGATCCTCCTGATCTGAGAGGCTACGTTGACCTAGCGCTACGCGGCGGATTCCCTGAGGCGTCGCTCGGCCTTTCTGGGCACACTCGGCGGCGGTGGCTCGATGGCTACGTTGATCAGCTGCTGACGCGAGACGTCCGCAGTATCGCCTCGGGTCGAGACCCTGTGCGGCTTCGTCGATACTTTGAGGCTGTTGCCCTCAATTCGGCTGGTCTCGTAGACGACAAGAAGATCTACGACGCCGCCGGCATCAATCGCAGGACAGCGTTGGCCTACGAGCGGCTCCTTGCGGATCTCATGGTCATTGATGCTTTGCCACCATGGAGTTCGAACCGACTGAAACGGTTGGCCAGATCTCCCAAACGATATCTGGTCGACTCTTCGCTGCTTGTGGGGGCGCTCGGCGTCGATACGGCCGCTGTCCTTCGTGATGGTGATGTACTTGGTCGAGTTCTCGACACGTTCGTTACCGCTCAGCTAAGGGCTGAAGCCGTCGTTGCCGGAGCCAGACCGCGTATGTACCACTTGCGTCAGGACGGGGGTCGTCACGAGATCGATCTAGTTCTCGAACTCGGAGCACAGAACGTCATTGGCGTAGAGATCAAGGCGAGCAGTGCACCTTCTGTCCGCGATGCGCGTCACCTCGCCTGGTTTCGAGATGAGATAGGAGATCGATTCGTCGCGGGAGTCGTTCTTCATACCGGCCCCGCTAACTACGGACTAGGAGAGAGAATCACCGCCGCCCCCATCTGCACACTGTGGTCGTAGACGACCGACATCCCAAGGAACGCCTTTGCTCGGTTCCTTGGGCCCGGTGGGAATCGAACCCACGACCTCCGGACTAAAAGTCCGTCCTGGGGTTTCTATTGGTCTGCATTATTGTGGAAAAACATGCTCTGAGCGGGGCGTTTGTGCTCATCGCCTTTCATCGTCTTGCGCCAGCCGCGCGGACCACACGCGGACCGCCAGCGCTACGGCGGTTGCGCAACCGACGGTGATCCGAGCCCGTACACGAGCTCGTGAGGATGTTGCCGGCCTTGCTATCGGACGAGGATTGCGAGCGCGGCTCGCGCCCGATCGCGTTGGTTCGGTGCGAGGAGCTGCCAGGTCTCGTGTTGGGGGTCGGTCATCTTGGTGCGTGTTCGATGGCGTGCAAGTACACCATCTGACCCCCAATCAGGGTCCATTCGCCGGGCCTCAGTTCGGAGAGCTCGATGGCCACCCGTCGGTGCTGGAACCTCTGGCTGCGGAGCCTGACGTGGTCCGTTCGGGGGCGAGTGCTGCAGCGGACCACGGCGCAGATGTCATGGCTTCTGACTTCTTGGAGGCTTATGTGCCTGAGGCTCGGATCGCAGCAATGATCAACCTGTACGATATCGCTCGGAATTCGTAGATCCAGGTTGGGACGACGGCGATTCCACGTTCTTGCGAGTGAGAATCTATGTTTGGCG
>BDTL01000071.1 GCA_002898115.1 bacterium BMS3Bbin02
GGAGGTTCTACCTTGCAGCAATGCCCGGGTTTACCGACGTTGTCGCCATCGTTGTTGCCGGCACTCCGGTCCTCAAGGGTATAGCCAACCTGCTTGCTTCCCGCATAAGTCCTAGTCTTCCGATCCGCACCTTCGACAATCAGATGGAAGCCCTCGGTTGGCTGAATCAGGTATCGGATGGCGTCACGTTTCCGATCGGTGAACGACTCGGATCCGTCGGCCTCGCAGAGTCCTGACACCCTCGGCCTCCGATGGAAAGCCCGAGATGAGAGACAGGACCAACCGATCGGTACTGCTCGGGAGTCTGCTGAACAGTGGATGCCACTCATTCCAACGACGAGGATTCCGCACCTCGTGGTGGTTGCGGCTGCGCGATTCCGGTAGGGGGAGAGCCGAAACCCCGTCCCGGCGCGGTGGGCCGGCGACTGGAGCGGCATCTCCGGTTGCCATACCTAACGCGGTCGGACCCGACAACCGGCTTGACTTTACCTTCGACTGGAAGGCCTAAGGTTCTAGTTCTAGTACTACCGCACGCTCCCCCGGGAAGGACACCATGATTACCGTTACCACCGAAGCCCGAGACAAGCTGCAAAGCATCATTGATGCGGACGCATTGGTTGGAAGTGCGGTACGCCTTTCGGTCGTACGGGGTCCCCATGGGTGTGTCCACGGCTGGGATCTTGGTTTTGACGATGATCTGCGGCCGGATGACGCAGTGTTTACGTTTGGCTCGATCGAGGTCCGCGTCGAGCCGGAGTTGGTGGACGCACTCGCCGGGGCGAAGATTGATTATCGCGAGAGTGGCTCGTCCCTCGGTTTCTCGATCGATGTGCCGGGCACGCGCACACGCGGCGGCGGCTGCGGCAACCACTAACGCCGGACTCCCGAATGGTTCACAGTGGATAGCGCCACCGGACCTCATGGACACCGGGCACCTCATGGACACCGGGCACCCCCTTGTTAGTCCAGGAACGCTCCCATGATCGATCGGGTAGCGGCGGCGGCGCGGTCGGCGCCGGGGAGTGCGGGATTCCATGAGGATACCGATGCCGCCACGACTCGGCCCGTTGCGGCGAGACGGTCGATCGCGGAGCGCACGGTGTCAGCACTCGGGCCGTCGGGGGCCGGGTAGTTAATCGCCGGTAGGTCGGTGGGATCGGCAACGTCCACGTCGACGTGTACATAGATCGGTCCGGGATGAGGTTCGTTCACCACGACGTCATCGACCGTCATCACCGTTAACCCTGAAGCCGCAACAGCGTCGTCCTCTCCGGGATCCAGATCGCGAGCGTCGACGAGGATCACGTTCTCATCAGGCAGCGGCCGCATCCCGGTCGCGCTGATGATCGTTTGTTCACCCCTGCCGGTAATCATGGCGAGTGGCATACCACCGAGGAAGTTTGAGCCGGTGGTTTCCCAGGTGTTGAAGTCGCCGTGTGCATCGAACCAATACAGGGTCGGTTCGATGCCCTTGCGCTGAAGACCGGCAAGCGTTCCGATGACCGAGAGGCAGTCTCCGGCATAGACGATCGTGGGGCCGCTGTCGGCAACCCGTGCGGCAAGTTCCGCGTAGAGGACGGCCATGCGTAACTGTCCGACACCACCCGGCCCCGATGCTCGGGATGTGTCGTAGTCGCAACCGTTGTGCGGTAGGTCGGGTATGAGGACCTCGGCGGGCTGCGGCACGTCAAACGTTTCCATGAAACGCCCGACGAAATAGGGGACGGAGATGACTTTCATGGTCGTACGCTACCCGGTCGGATGAACGGGGTACTACGACCGTTTCACGAGTCTAAGAGATGGGTCCGCTGTGTCCGCCGGTTTTCGCGATGATCGACGGTTGCGACCCTTCCCCGCCAGGATTCGGTAGAGAACGACGAACACAGCCAGGTTGACCAGTACGAGTACGGCGAAGACATAGAGGGGATTCCCAACATCGGTGCCGGCCCCGGCTGAATGCATTGCAACAATCCACAACAGCGGGAAACTCAAGAAGTGAATTCCTCTCCAGGCGCGGCGCGAGAGCCGAGCTCGGATTGGTGGCCAGGACGTGAGTTGGATTGCAACGAGAAGATACAGTCCCGCCACGCCCCACGTCACTGCCGTCGTACGCCACTCTGATGCGAAAGGCACCAGGACGCTTGCCAGGTCAAACTCGACATATGAGTCAGCGATAAGGCTTAAGACGTGGATCACCACGAAGCCAATGGTGAGTCCACCGAGCCAGCGATGGAGATCGAGGAGCCACGCCGCACGTTTTACCGGCTTGACGAGCTGGGTTGACAACATGATCCCCCAGACGAATGCCAGGACGAGGAGCACTGCTGCGACGAGCCCGGACGAGCGTGCGAGGAACCACCAAATGCCTGCGACCATCATGCTGCGAACCTTTCGAGGTGTTGGGTTCTCCACACGAGTCCGTCCACATCGACCAACAGTCCGTCTACACCGGCGGATTCAAGGAAGCCGAGTGCGTCAATCGGTTCCGCGGCGATTGCCGCCTTGCAGAGAACTTCTGCCAGCCACGCCTCACCGGCGACCACCGTGGCGGACACGATCGACGAGTCAATCGGGTTGCCGGTCCGGGGATCGACGAGGTGGTGCATCGGAGTGTCGCCGTCGATCCATGTGTTTGATCGTATCGATGACGTGCACACGCCGCCGTCGAGAACGCTCAACTCGATGAGCGTCACCTCGGAATCGAAGGGGTCTTCGACGGCAATGACCCATCCGGACGAGGCGCGACCCGCAACCCTGACGTCGCCACCGATTGCGACTACCGCGGCGGTCGCACCCATGGCGATCAAGTCCGCCCCGACGAGGTCGGCGGCGAGTCCTTTCCCGATGCCGCCAGGGTCGAACGCGACACCGGCGCCGAACCGCACGCGAGATGCGGCTCTGTCTATTTCGATGCCGCCCGGGCCCGGTGCGGGACCACACCGAGCCGGATGTAAAAGGGTTGTGTGGCCGGGAACGTCGGTGCGGCTGTCGGCGTAGCCGTTCGCTACAAGCGACGATAAGACGGTCGGGTCGAATGCACCGACGGTCATGCGCCACGCAGCAATTGCGTGCTCGATGAGAGTTGTCGTGCTGTCCGAGACGCGGACCCAGTCAGATGTCCGGTTCAATGTTGAGATATCACTGTCTGAGATGAACCGGCTCCACGTACGGTCGAGTTCTTCGATCCTCAGTTGTGCTGTCTCAAGAAGGTCTGCGGGTCCGTCAACGACCAGCTCGATGTCGCTTCCCATCGCTCGAAAGCGGGAGGTTGCAGGGGCGAGTTCAGCGACTGCCATTGCTCTTCACCACGACCCGACGCTGAGGCTGGAGTACGATCGGCTGCGGCGTTGCCCGGGATACTGTCGCACGTGAACCGGACGTGACGACCGAGTCCGCGGCGACCGGGAGGACGATGCTCGGCCGTGATCCGGCAACGACACCAAGTTCAGCAACGGGTGTTGATATCCCCGCTTCCGTCACCCCGACTGCCGGTTGCGCGCTGCCGGATACCATGGCGATGACGAGCCCCGCGGTCGCTGCAACGCTCAGACCCAGTGTTGCGGTACGAGAACCGGCGGCCGCGTGTGTGCGTCGTGGTTTCGCGACCTGCCCGCTTGCGACCTGCCCGCTTGCGACGATCCGCGGTTCGGCAACAACCTCAGTCGTCATCGTCGTCATACCCGTCGTCATCGTCGTGGTGTTCGTCGTCATCATCATCGTCGTACTTGCGATTGTTATTCGACGAGACCACAGGGGTGAGATCGTCAACGGCGGTCGTGACGGTTCCGTTTGTATCGAATCCGGCCACGAAGCGCAGCACGGTGCCGTCTGTGTTCACGAATCCAATGTCAACTCCGGTGCCATCAAGGACCTGTGCGGTCTGCCATCCAGGGTTTGTGGTGACCTCTAATACCGTCAACATTGAGTTTTCGCTCACCAAGGTAACGATGCCGGCATCTCCGACGGCGTACACGAGAACCTCTCCAGCGGGCTGGGAGTCCGATTCTGAGCTGGTCACAGCCGCCTCGGTGTCCTCGATCTGCACGACCTGAGACGCAGGAGCGGTCCCCAGGACGGACGACGTGACGGTGAGCGCACCCACGTCCCCCGTGTCGGTTGCACTGTTGAGTATTCCGAGGTTTGCTGCGATCGCCGCGGTTGCGGCGAGGATGACAACCGCGATGGATGCTGCCGTGACGACTGCTGTTCGATGTTTCATGGTTCCTCCCGGGGAAGCTTCGTTCGTTACTAGCACCGTATCGAAGTGCGGGTGAGCGGAAGGGAAGACCAAGGTAAGGATCAGGTAAAGGTTCACCGGTTCACTACTGCAACGTGGCACCATTGGGGAATGCGCATCTTGCTCGTTGAGGACGATGTCGGCATCGCTCAGCCGATGACCGACGGTTTGCGGCGCCTGGGGTATGACGTGACGTGGGTGAAGACCGGCCGTGAGGCGATCGACGCGGAACCCCACGATCTGGTACTCCTCGATCTGGGGCTTCCCGATTTCGATGGAGAGATGGTCACTGCCCGGATCCGGGAGACGTCGCAGGTGCCGATCATTGTCGTGACCGCGCGCTCCGATGAGATCGACCGGGTCGCCCTGCTCGACCTGGGCGCTGACGACTACCTCGTAAAGCCCTTTGGATTCAGGGAGCTCACTGCGCGAATCCGGGCAGTGATGCGCCGCGCATCCAATCACTCGAGCCCTACCGGGGAGGACATCGTTGTTGGCCGTTTGTCGATCGAGGACCGCACCAGGACCGTGACGTTCGACGGTGTCGAGATTTCGCTCACTCCTAAGGAATACGATCTCCTGTCGTACCTGGCGAGCGACCCGGGCGCCGTTCTGTCTCGTGATGAGATCCTTCGCTCGGTGTGGGACGAACACTGGTGGGGTTCGACCAAGACCCTGGATGTCCACATCGCGTCGCTGCGTCGCAAGTTCGGCGACCCTGACCTGATCCTCACTGTTCGTGGTGTCGGGTATCAATTCGCGGAGCCGACCCTGTGACACGCCGGCTGTTGCTCGGATACGTCGCGATCGTGCTGGTACTCGCGGGCTCTCTTGCGGTGCCGTTCGGGCTGGTCTTTGCGGAACGTCAGCGAGAGCAGTTCGCCGTAGCCCTTGAACGCGACGCTGTCGTGCTTGCCACGGTGTACGAGGATGACCTTCAGAAAAGGGTGCCGGTTGATCCCCAGGCTGCCATTGCCTACTCCGAACGTACCGGCGCGCGGGTCGTTGTCGTGAACCAGGCGGGCGTATCGGTGGTTGACACCGGCGACGATGAGTCGCGGTCCTTTACGAGCCGACCTGAGATTGTGACTGCGCTGTCGGGTGGCCGGTTCTCCGGTGCGCGCTTTTCTCAAACGCTCGGCGCTGATCTCTTTATCGGTGCGGTCCCGGTCGCATCGGGACCGCATGTCTATGGGGCCGTGCGGCTGACCGTCCTCAACGGAGAGATTGACGCCCAGGTTCGCCGCATGTGGTTGAGTCTCGGCGCAGTCGTCCTTGTCGCGGTCGGGGCGACGGCCGTCGTCGCCTTCGCCACTGCGCGGTCGATTACCCGCCCGATCGCAGATCTCCGGCATGCGGCGAGCCGAATCGCCGAGGGTGACTTCAGGATGGTCCATAATGCCGCGCTGTGTTCGCCAAAACCGGATTGATGTTCGTCGACC
>BDTL01000072.1 GCA_002898115.1 bacterium BMS3Bbin02
GGATGGTGTGGTTGCTGCGTTGGCTAGAGCGAGGGGCAAAGAGGAGGCGGCATGAATATCAACCTCGACAATCTTGCACTCAACGATGGCGATGCCTTCTACGAGGCGTTGCGCGTACTTCATGATGGGAAATCTCCTCAGGAGAGCGCGATCCTCAACTTTCGAATCATCCTGTTGCTTGCCAATCAGGTGGGTGATGATGAGGCGCTGCACGGGATTCTCCAGGTCGCTGCCGAGAGCACATGAGCAGCACTGCTGACCGCGTCCGGACGAAGCCGCGAATTGTAGATAGGGGAACGAGGGTCGCTACGGTTGCGGAAACCCATGGGAGAGGAACACTATGACTGAAGGTCTACTTGTGCTGCACGTTCTCGGTGTGGCCGCCTGGCTCGGTGCGAACGTTACCCAGTTCGCCGTGAACGGGCCGATGATTGAGGACCGCGGTCCGGTCGCGGCAAGGTGGTTACGTACGACGGCTGTGATGAGCAAGACGATCTACATGCCTGCGGCGATCCTCATCCTGATCACGGGCATTCTGCTGGTCGTGACCTCGGACGCAGATCATGCCTTCAGCGATCCGTTCGTTTCGATCGGCTTTCTGATGATCATCGTAGGTGCGGTCGTGGGGATCACCGTGCTTAGCCCTCAGGCGGAGCGAGCCGCTGACGCGTTCGATGCAGATGACGGCGACACTGCGGATAGCGCACTCGCGAGGATTCGACAGTTCGGGTCGATTGATACAGTGTTGTTGGTCGTGACGATCTGGGCGATGGCCACGAAGTTGGGCACCTAGACGTCCTGGCTGAGTGCGCCGACTATTCCGGTTCACGGTGTTCGTTACCAGCCGACCGCCCAGATCTCGGCTCCGAGATCGACGAGGAGCTCACCGTTGATATAGATGTTGGTTGACTCGACGATCACGTAGTCGGCGCCGTTTGTGGACCCGATGATCCAGGCGTCGGTGGTGATATCGGTCGCCGTTACCTCACCGGTCGTCAGATTGCGACGGTAGAGCCTCGTCGAGTCGGGGCCCGATGTGTTCTCGGCCGCGTAGAACACGTCCTGTCCGACGACAGTCACCGGGAACCGAATCGTTTCCGAGCGGTCGACGATTGGTGCAGTGTCAAGGTTTGGTTGGTCTATCGATACCCGGCGAACCGTTCCGTCCCACTGGAACACGAGCAGTGTTCGGTTGTCCAGCCAGAACATGTTGCTTACCTCGCGGTCGCGATTGTCGAGGTCCATCGGCCCTTCCAATTGGAGTGATGCGACGGGTACGGCGACACCTTGAGAGAGCTGATAGATCTGTATCTGGTCGAACGGTGTTAGCCACCACCCTTCCTGAGCGGGATCTGGGACACATTCGGACGAGTCGATCATCGCTATGAGCGAGCCGTCGGGCGAGATCTGGGGGTTGTACCCGGGGTAGGCGACATCGGTGAGGCCAGTGGACAGGTCGACTCGGGCAACGGTCCCTCGCGACGCCTCACACGAGTACCAGAAGTCTTCCCAGCCGACTCCGTAGTAGACAGTTCCGGTGTCTTCTGCAATGGCAAACCGGTCGACGAAGATACCGCCGGGATCAAGCTCAGCCGAGCCGCCCACGTACTCACCGGTCACAGCGCTGATCTGGCGAATACCAGTTTCGGTCCAGACGACAATGTTGGGTAAGGCAACGGCGGCTTCACCAACAAAGCGGGGGTAACACGTGAAGTCTTCCGGGCGATCATCCGGGCAGGCGCTCGTTGTTGGTTCTTCGGGGAATGGTCCCGCGTACACAACCCAGTACCCCGCGTTGAGCGACGGGTAGTCGCTGGATAACAGTACCCGAGATCCGTCAACCTCGGGAGTGCGGGCGGCAGCGTCTTTGAGGCTGAATTCATCAACGGGGAGCGAGGCGAGGACGAGGATCCATTGTCCGTACTCCAGCACGTCTTTCTCGCGGACGGTCGTGGTCGTCGTCGATGGCGGGCTGGTGGTCGATGTGACGGACGTTGTGGCCGTCGGCGACGGTGCCGAAACTGCTGTGCTCGATGATGCGGCCGGTGCGGTGGTCGTCGTCGAGTCAGCGGTTGTCCCCCCACATGCCGCCACGGCGAACGCCAGTCCGAAGACGAATCCCAAAAGGCGCCGATTCAAAGTTCTCTCACCTCATGTTGTGCGTATCTGTAGCTTATCGGCCACAGCGCTCCGACGGTTGAACAACCCTCTCGGATTCGGGCGCAGCAAGCCCCGTGACGCCCGCCATTTCTTGTGCTCGACGCTGTATTCCGGGGCGCGTTCACTACCCTGCCGGTATGCCCCTCTCGCTGCCCCGAACCGGCCTTCCCATCGAAACGATCATCCCCGAGATCAAGGCAGCACTTGTCGATGCTGGGACCGTCGTGGTTGTCGCGCCACCGGGATCAGGCAAGACCACGGTTGTGCCCCTGCACATGCTCGACGAACCCTGGGTGGATAGGCGGAAGATCGTCGTCCTCGAGCCGCGCCGCCTCGCGACGCGGGCAGCCGCGCGACGTATGGCCCACATGCTCGGCGAACATGTCGGCGGGACCGTGGGATATGTCACGCGCGGTGATCGGCAAGTGTCCGGTGGGACCCGGATTGAGGTTGTCACCGAGGGAGTGCTTACCCGCCGGCTGCAGCGCGATCCCGAACTCGCAGATACCGCGGCAATTGTCTTTGACGAGGTACATGAGCGGAATCTCCAAACAGATTTGGGGTTGGCCCTCGCTCTTGACGTACGTGACTCGATCCGTCCGGACCTGCGGCTGGTTGTGATGTCTGCAACTGTGAGCGCGGTCGCGATCGCTAACCACCTTGGGATTGGCCAGCCCGCTCCGGTTGTCGAATCCGAGGCACGTACTCATCCCATCGACATGCACTGGGCGCCGTTAAAGCGCGAAACGCGCCTCGAAGCTCACACGGCACATATCGTCCGGCGTGCCCTCCGATCTCACGACGGTGACATGTTGGTCTTTCTTCCCGGCATGGCCGAGATACGTCGCGTCGAACAGGCGCTCCGTGAAGCAGATGTATCGGCCCACGTACGAATTCTGCACGGTGCGCTTCCCATTGAGCAGCAGGACCTGGCGTTGGCGGCGAGCTTTCCCGGTGAACGCAAGGTTGTGCTCGCGACCGATGTCGCCGAGACGAGCCTTACCGTGGAGGGCGTGCGAATCGTCGTCGATTCGGGGCGAGCGAAGTCCCCGCGATTCGATCCCCGAACCGGGATGACTCGGCTGATTACCCACTCAATTTCAAAGGCCTCGGCAGATCAACGGTCGGGGCGCGCTGGGCGTACAGAGCCGGGGGTCGCCTATCGCTTGTGGTCAAAGGTTGAACATGGCGCCCGGAAGCCCTTTATTGCGCCCGAAATCATGTCCGTCGACCTTGCCGGGCTGGTGTTGGAGCTAGCGAAATGGGGTGTTACGGATCCGACGCAGCTTCGCTGGTTGGATGCTCCTCCGCGACCTGCATGGAATGAGGCGGTCGAATTGCTCAAGCTTCTCGGCGGAATCGATGAGAGCGGAACTATTACCGACGTTGGGACAGCGATGGTCGACCTTCCGTTGCATCCTCGGCTTGCACGCATGGTGGTGGGAGCAGGAAACCAGGGGTGGTTGGCGTGCATCCTGGCCGCTTTGATTGACGAGCGCGATGTGCTCGGTGGTCGTCGTGATGAGGTTCCCGTTGATCTGTCGCTCCGGGTTCGGATCGTCGATGGTCTCCGCAAACATCCACTGATGCGACCGAGGACTGTCGATGCGGTCCGTCGGACGGCGAGCGACATCGCCAGGAGAGCCGGTGTTGCCGAGGCTGGTGCAGATCCCGACAGAACCGGTGTCGTACTCGCGTCCGCGTTTCCGGATCGGCTCGCGGTGTTGCGAGGATCGCCGGGTCGGTATCAGCTGAGAACCGGGAATCGCGCCTGGATATCCGAAGATGATGCGCTTGCACCCGAACGATTCCTGGTTCCGGCAGACCTCGACGGAAACCGGAAGGAAGCCCGCATCCGTCTCGCCGGGGCGCTTGACGCTGAAGATGTGTCCGTGCTTTTCAGCAACGACGTATCGGAGCAACGCCACCTTCGCTGGATAGGCGACCGGCTCGTCGAACGCCGCGAACGCAAGCTCGGCGGCGTGGCCCTCTCAGCGATAGATGTGAGACCCGAGCCGGGTCAGGAAACCACAGCCGCGCTCTTGAAACGAGTCGCCGAGCGGGGATTGCACACGTTGCGATGGACGGATGCGACCACGGCGTTGTGTGCACGTGTCACGTTTCTTCATCGTCACCTCGGACCGCCGTGGCCCGAGTGGTCCGAGAGCGCGCTGTTGGGGACGCTCGGCACCTGGCTAGCTCCGTACCTGAGGAGCCCGAGCGGTTTGGATGATCTCCGATCAGTCGAGCTCACCTCTGTTCTCCGAGGCCAACTTGACCACCGGCTGTCGGCGAGGCTCGATCAACTCGCACCGCGGCGTCTCGCCCTCCCCGGCGGCCGCAACGTGAAACTCGACTACTCCACAGACGTGCCGGTTATCAAGGTGAAAGTCCAGGAGGTGTTCGGGCTGACACAGACGCCGACCGTCGGGGGAGTTCCTGTGGTGCTGCATCTGCTCTCGCCGGCTGATCGACCGGTGCAGATCACGAGCGATCTCGCCGGGTTCTGGGCGGGGAGTTGGGCCGAAGTCCGCAAGGAAATGGCCGGACGGTATCCAAAACATCACTGGCCAAAAGACCCCGCTAACGCCGAACCCGGACGTCGCCCCGGTCGGTAGTTTCATTGGGCGTGTTGAACGCGATCGTCCGTCGAGCCAAGGTGCCTTCTGCTCCCGTTGAGCCGCGTCTGCAGAAGCCTTGACACCTCGAGGACCGGTGTACTTGACGAATAGAATCGTCGGTTTCTATTATTTCATCCAATGAATGAAATAAGTGTTGATAGATATCTTGGCAAGGCCGTAAACCTCAGCTTGGTTCTCAACCTCGTGAAGAGCTCGGGTCCACTGTCGAGGGCAGAGATCGCGACGCGCTCCGGTTTGAGTGCGGCAACCGTCTCGAATCTCTCTGCCGAGTTGATTGAGAGTGGTTTCGTGCACGAGACCGGTGTGGTCGAAACATCCCGGGGGCGACCGCCGGTCATGCTGAGTCTCAACAGCAAGGCAAAGTATGTCGTCGGGGTCAAGGTCATGCCCGGATCGTTGGTAGCCGTCGTGACCGACCTTGACGCGCAGGTCGTCTCGTACCAGGAGTCGACGACCCCCGATGAGGTCTCGGGCGACAATGCTGAAACCCTGCCTGCTGACGTGATCGGCGCCGTCGCCCGGCTGGTCGAGTCCGTAGTCGCCAGGTCGGGTGTGAATCAGGCGGACCTTCTGGGGGTTGGTCTTGGTCTCGCCGGAATCGTGGACAGTACAACGGGGACCTGTCGATATTCTCCGTTCTTCGGGTGGCGAAATGTTGATCTCGCTAGCCCACTCGCATCACAGCTGGGTCTCGACGTCTACCTGGAGAACGACGTCAACTCGTTGACGATCGCCGAGCAGTGGTTTGGTGACGGACGGGGCCACGATTCCTTTGTTGTGGTCACTGTTGGTAGCGGTGTCGGCGCCGGATTCGTCCTCAACGGTCAATTCTATGGAGGGAACGGGCGTGGCGTCGGTGAGCTCGGGCATATCACGGTCATGCCGGGTGGGCCGGTCTGCGGGTGCGGAAAGCGTGGTTGTCTTGAGGTGATGGCGAGCGACACGGCTCTCATCGCGGCCGCCACGGACGCGGTAGCCCGGGGTCAGCTCACAACACTGTCTGAGTCGGCCGAAATGACCCTGCAAACTCTCGTTACAGCGGCGACCGACGGTGACGAGGTGGCACGAGGACTCCTTGCTGACTCGGGCCGCTGGCTCGGAGTTGGATTAGGGATGATCGTGAATCTCTTGAACCCGGAGTTACTCATCGTCGCCGGTGAAGGTGTCGAAGCGGGAAGCTGGCGGCTCGATCCGATGCGCGCGGCGCTCGAAGAGAACCGGTTCGATTCGCTCGGTGCTGGCACACGACTTGTTGTCGAGTCGGCAGGGGATGTCACCTGGGCACGGGGTGCGGCCTGCGTCGTCCTCAGCGAATTCTTCAAGTCGCCACTCCATCGTGGTCGCACCGCTGCGGTGCCAGCCGCCATCGGTGCTGCGCCAAACGGAATTCCCCGAACGGTGCGGCACAACGTGAAAGGAGGAGAATCCACGTGACGTGGTTGGGCTCCGCTCGTCGTTGGTGGGTGGCCTTTCTCGCGCCAAGTTTCGTCCTGTTGATTATTTTTACCATCGTCCCCATCGCCGCGGCCGGAGTCCTCAGTCTCTTTCAGTGGGACCTGCTCACGGATCCCGAGTTCGTTGGTCTTGGGAACTTCGCAGAGCTTGCGAGAGATCGGCAGTTTCGTTCCGCGGTTGTCCACACGCTGGTGTTCATCGCCGGCTACTTGCCCGTTGTGATGGTTGTCGGACTGTCACTAGCGCTGTTGCTGAATCGACGAAGTCGTCTCGCAGGTGTGTCGCGGGTGGTGTTCTTCATGCCCGTCGTGTCGGCATGGGTCGCGGTGGCGCTGATGTGGCGGTGGATGCTCAATTCACGGTTCGGCGTGATCAACTGGATGCTTGGTCTCATCGGCATCGAAGGGCCTCAGTGGTTGTTCGAACGCGGGTGGGCGATGGTTTCGGTTATCGGCGTCAGTGTCTGGAAGGACGCCGGTTTTGTGATGATTCTGTTTCTCGCGGGTCTTCAGGCAATTCCTGCGGACTGCCGCGAGGCTGCCTTTGTTGACGGAGCGAATCCGTGGCAGACCTTCTGGAAAGTCACACTTCCCTTGCTCACACCCACGGTGTTTCTGGTCTCGGTCATTCTGCTCATCAACTCCTTTCAGGTGTTCGAGCAGGTGTGGATACTCACGGGAGGTGGCCCGCTGGAGTCGACCACGGTGGTCGTCGAGCAGATCGTTCGCAATGCGTTCAGCTTCGGTCGCATGGGGTATGCCGCGGCAATGTCGTGGATCCTGTTCGCCTTCATCTTCACGGTGACCTTGATACAGACCCGACTTCAACGAAGGTGGGTTCACTATGGCGGGTAGTCCGCTCCCGGTCGCGGATCGGCCACTGGTATCCCCACGGACTCGTGCGACGGTTCGCGTCCGCAGATCCGTCGGATGGGTCATTCTTGGGGTATTGGGACTCACCATGATCTTCCCATTCGCATGGAGCCTTTCGACATCATTTCAGGGCACGGATCGCCTTCTCCAGGTTCCCCCGCAGCTCATACCGGAGTCGCCGACACTCGATGCCTACCGCCGCGTAGCCGAGGTGATCCCCCTCGTTCGAATAGTCATCAACTCCATTGTGGTGTCTGTCTCAGTGACGGTTCTTCAGATCGTGACGAGCGCCCTCGCCGGATATGGCCTCGCCCGTTTCAAGTTCAAGGGCCGTCAGGTTCTCTTCCTGCTCTATCTGGGGACCCTGATGGTGCCGTCGCAGGTCACGATCGTTCCGCTGTTTATCGGGATGAGTCAGCTCGGGTGGCTCAATTCTCTTCAAGCGCTGATCCTTCCCATGATCGCGAGCGCCTTCGGGGTGTTCCTGTTCCGGCAGTACTTCTTGCAGATGCCCGACGAGATGGAGGAGGCAGCCGCGATCGACGGCGCCGGACCCTGGCGGACCTTTTGGAAAGTCGCGTTTCCTTATGCTCGCCCGGTGGCCGCAACCCATGGGATTCTCGCCTTCATGGCATCGTGGAACTCCTTCCTGTGGCCCCTGTTCATCGCTCGAGACGAGCAATCGATGACGCTTCCCGTCGGGCTTGCCTCGCTCCACGGTAGATATCAGACCGACTGGAACCTGGTCATGGCGGGGTCCGTCATCGCGGTCGTACCGGTGATTCTGGTGTTTGCCGCCATGCAGCGGCACATTGCCGCGGGCCTACTCCTCGGTGGTGTGAACCGATGAAAGCGACTACCTCACGTTCTTTGTACCTCAGCCATATTGGGTATCGAACTCTCCCGCGAGATACCTGAAGAAACCAGCCGGGAGGAAGGAAAAGGAACATGAAAAAACGAATACTGATATTGGTCGGTGTGATGGCGCTACTTGCTGCCGCGTGTGGCGGGGGCGCATCGACGACGACCACAACAACGACGGCAGAAGAGGCAACCGCCCCGACTACGACAGAGGCACCAGCCGAACCGACAACGACCCAAGCAACGACGACCGCGGCACCAGCCGAACCGACAACGATCCGGTACTTTACGTTCTCGGCTGCGCCGGACAATCTCGACGTTCTCGATGAGATGATCGCCGCGTTCGAGGCGCAGAACCCCGATGTCAAAGTCGAGGTAGAGACGGCACCCTTCGGAGACTACTTCACGTTGTTGCAGACCCAAATAGCGGGTAATGATGCTCCCGACGCGTTTGAGCTCAACTTTGAGAACTTCGTGTCGTTCGCCTCGAAGGGCGTCCTAGCCGACCTCGGTCCTCTAACCGCAGCAGACTCGGACTTCGATGGTGCAGCGTACTACCAACGGGCTTTCGATGCCTTTGCGATCGACGGCACTCAGTACGCCCTGCCTGAGAGTTACTCGACCGTGATGCTGTTCTACAACAAGGACCTGTTCGATCAAGCCGGGATTGCATACCCGAATGACAACTGGACCTGGACCGACGAACGCGCTGCTGCCGAAGCAATCAATGCATTGGGTGACAACGTGTGGGGCTCGTTCGCAGGTGTTCACTTCTGGGAGTTCTACAAAGCTGCCGCGCAGAGCGGGTGTTCGTTCTTCACCGGGGATCAGGTGACGGTGAACGGTGCGGGTTGTGTTGAGGCTCTGGACTTCATGATCGGTAACGTGACGAGCGGCGTGCAGCCCTCGGCAGCGGACATGGGCGGTGTCTCCGACGGCGACATGTTCCTCAATGGTGAGCTTGGCATGATCACCACAGGTATCTGGATGTTTGGCGCCTTCGCCGATGCCCCATTTGAGTGGGACGTCGTGGTCGAGCCGGGCAACACCCAGGGCGGAAGTCACTTCTTTGCGAACGGTGTCGGCGTCTCGGCCGCATCCGACAAACAAGAGGCTGCCTACCGCTGGCTGCGGTTCTTCACGTCGAGTGATGAATCTGCGAAGCTCCGCATCGCGGCTTCATGGGAGCTACCTACTCTGACGGACCAGAGCTTGTATGACGCCTACCTCGCGGCTACGCCCCCGGCGAACCGTGAAGCAGTCCTGAAATCATTGGAGAACGTTGTCGTTCCACCGGTGATCGAGCGTCAAAACGAGATGCAGGATCTGCTCAATGGACTCATCGAGCGGGCCCTGGCTGGCGAAATGACCTCACAGGAAGCCCTTGATCAGGCGAAGACCGAGATCGAAGCCCTCCTGAACTAAGCGCGTTCGCCACCCTCAGTGGGGGTGAAGCAGCACGCATCTGCTTCACCCCCACTCACTATCTATCCGGAGTTGACATTGGTTGACCTGTTGATCCACGATCCCGCTGGTGATCACAACCCCTACGATGCCGTGCCGTGGTCTCGTGACCCATTGGTCCCCACCACACAAGATGCCATAACAGTCGGTGTACGCACCACAACAAATTTTGAGTCGGTTGTTATTGAACTGAACAGCGCCGACGACACCTCTACCGCTCTGCTCAAGAATGATTCCGGCACCTGGACCGGGACGATAGATCCGCTCGATGGTGATGCCCGCTACCGGTTCCTTGGGTCTTTGCCGGACACAGAACGCAATGAGGTCACCGAATGGTTTGACCTCCCGGTGGCCCGATGGAATACCGTACGGTTCACGTCTCTCGCAACCATCGGAACATCCATCGAGGCCTCGGGCAACGATGCTCTACTGCGTATTAACACCAAACAGCGAGGTGTACTCGACTGGGTGATTGCAAACGGGAGCGACGACGGACCTCCGGGGGAGACATGCACGAGCGCGGGTTGGACGGCTGTATTAGTCGACGGCAGTCTCGCTCTGTCCAGCGAACTCGGCACCATCACCCTCGCTGTTGAGGGTTGTCGCATCGGCGACGAAATCAGTGCCTGGCGCCTGGTGTGGGACCTCGACAACGAGGAGCTCCTGTTCGGAACCGGGGAGCGCTTCGACACCGTCAATCAGCGTGGCAAGGCTCCGGACGTTCGCGTCTACGAGCAGTACAAGCAGCAAGGTGGGCGAACATATTTTCCTCTGCCGTGGCTGTGGTCCACCCGCGGATATGGCCTCGCCATCGACGGGAAGTCTCGAATCTCCTACGACCTCGGTGTTACCGCGCAGGACCGGGCCTCTGCGACGATCCCGACTCAATCAGGAGCGTCCGGTCGCTGGTACTTCGGGAAGCCAAAGGCTCTGGTACAAGCGTACGTTCACGATACCGGGCGGCCTTCACCGCTCCCGGTATGGGGATATGGGCCGTGGATGTCCGGAAACGAATGGAACACTGACCGGCGGGTTCGCGAGGTTGTGGAACGTTCGGTTGCTGAAGGCATCCCGGCGTCAGTCATAGTCATTGAGGCATGGGCAGACGAAGTCACCTTCTACCTTTTCAACGGGGCCACCCACGAGGTCGTCGACGGGGATACCGCAGTTACGGCTGACTCGATGCGGTACGGGACCGAATGGCCCGGTCCGGCAGGGTTGGTCGATTGGCTTCACGAGCCGGGGGTGCGGGTTCTGCTCTGGCAGATTCCACTCCTAAAAGACGTGGAAGGCCACGC
>BDTL01000073.1 GCA_002898115.1 bacterium BMS3Bbin02
TGTACAAGGGCGATGTTCTGCCGTCGCTCGTTGGTCGCGCTGACAAGATTGCGGCCGAGGCCCGCCTCGCCGCGGGCGGCCCTTCGAAGCGACGTCGTCGTCCGGCGAAATCGCGTGCAGAAGATGCCGTGAAGCCTGATGGCGAGCGTCGCGGCAAGCGGATCATCGAAGCGGGGGGCGGTAAGCGTCTCGTCGAAGCCGGTGGGGGCAAACGTCGCTCGAAGCACGATGCGGATGCAACCAACGTAACGACCGCTGTTGCGAAAGATGAGTTTGACCAGGCGCGTGACGTGGCTGCCGAAGTGATCGCCGCCGACACGGAAACGGCTGCTGTCGACACGCCGGTGGAGGCTCCGACAGCCGAGGCGTCCGTGGAGACGGCCGTCGACGAAACCCCGACCGCAGCCACTGAGGCTTCGCAAGGCGATGTTGCAGAAACTCCGGTAGCCGAGGCCGAGAAGACCGAATCGGTTGCGGCCGGAGAGGCTGATGCGACCGAAGCCGCCACCGAGGAGTCGGCAGACACCGAAGGTGAGGACGCCTAGTCATGTTGATGCCGAAGCGTACAAAATACCGAAAGGTTCAGAAGGGTCGGATGCGTGGGTCCGCTAAGGGCGGATCAACCGTTTCGTTCGGCGATTTTGGTCTCCAGGCCCAGGAACGTGGCTGGCTGACTGCTCGTCAGATTGAGGCGGCTCGTATTGCGATGACCAGGTCCGTCAAGCGTGACGGAAAGGTCTGGATCAACGTGTTTCCGGACAAACCGATCACCGAGAAACCCGCTGAGACTCGTATGGGATCCGGCAAGGGCAACCCGGAGTACTGGGTGGCTGTGATCAAGCCGGGTCGCGTGATGTTCGAAATGGGTGGTGTCAGTGAGGAACGTGCCCGCGAGGCGTTGCGGCTGGCTGCACACAAGCTTCCGGTCAAAACCAAGTTCGTGAAGCGGGAGGACACATGAAAACCGCAGAACTTACCCAACTCACCTACGACGAGCTTCGCGAGAAACTTGACGAGGTCAAGGAAGAGCTGTTCAATCTTCGGTTCCAGCTCGCCACCAATCAGCTCGATAACACCTCCCGCTTGGGTCAGGTGAAAAAGGACATTGCCCGGATTCGTACGGCCATGGCCCAGCAAGAGATTGCCGCATGGCACCGCCAGCAGGAGGATAACTAATGGAGCGAGGACGCCGCAAGGTTCGCACGGGCATCGTCGTTTCGGACAGCCGCGATAAAACGATTACCGTTGAGGTGCGAGATTCCAAGCAGCATCGTCGGTACTCGAAGACGATTCCTGTTCGGAAGCGATTTCATGCCCATGACGAGACGAACGATGCTCGTGTGGGCGATACCGTCCGCATTGTCGAGACACGCCCGTTGTCCAAAACAAAGCGGTGGCGCGTCTCAGAAGTAGTGGAGCGAGCTCGATGATCCAACAAGAAAGCAGGCTGAAGGTCGCCGACAACTCCGGCGCTCGCGAGGTGTTGTGCATCCGCGTGCTCGGTGGTTCCAAGCGCCGCTACGCCTACGTTGGCGACATCATTGTCTGCACGGTGAAGGACGCAACGCCCGGCGGAAACGTCAAGAAGGGTGAGGTTGTCAAGGCTGTTGTCGTGCGTACTCGCAAGGAGCGCCGTCGATCTGACGGTACCTATATTCGTTTCGACGACAACGCATGCGTGGTGATCAACGATAACCAGCAGCCCCGTGGGACTCGTATCTTCGGTCCAGTGGCGCGCGAGCTGCGCGATCGCAAGTTCATGCGGATCGTCTCGCTTGCTCCGGAGGTGTTGTGATGAAGCTACGTGTCGGAGACAACGTTCGGGTCATTGCCGGCAAGGACAAGGGCGTCGAATCAAAGATCACCCACGTCCACAAGAAGCGGAGCCGTATCGTCGTAGAGGGTGTGGCCACTGCCAAGCGTCATACGCGGCCTACCGGCGACACCATGCAAGGCGGGATCATCGACAAGGACCAGCCCATTGACGTATCAAACGTCATGATCGTGTGTCCGGACTGCGGGCCGACAAAGATCGGTTACAGCTTCGACGCCGACGGTACCAAACGTCGCGTCTGTCGCAAATGCGGGAGTGAGCTCTAGTGGAACCTCGTTTCAAGACTAAATACACAAACGAGGTTGTCGGCAAGCTTCTTGAAGAGCTCGGCCTGGCAAACATCATGCAAGTGCCCCGTATGCAAAAGATCGTTGTCAACATGGGTGTCGGCGATGCGACTGGAGACTCGAAGTTGGTGAATGCCGCCGTCGAGGACCTCCGCACCATCACCGGCCAGCAGCCGAAGATCAACCTCGCCAGGAGTTCGATTTCGAATTTCAAGCTGCGCGAGAACCAGCCGATCGGTGTGTCCGTCACGTTGCGCGGAGATCGAATGTGGGAGTTCTTTGACCGTCTCGTGACACTCGCCATCCCCCGTATCCGCGACTTCCGAGGACTCAATCCGAAGAGCTTTGACGGACATGGCAACTACACCTTTGGTGTGGAGGAGCAGCTCATGTTCCCCGAGATCGACTACGACAGTGTCGTCAAGATTCGTGGCATGGACATCACGTTTGTAACCACAGCCAAAACCAACGAGCAGGGTCGCGCCCTTCTCGGTGCGTTTGGTTTCCCGTTCCGCCAGCAGCAACAGGCAGGTGTGTAAATGGCGAAAACATCAAAAATCGTCGCCAACAATCGTCGCAAAGAGATCATCGAGCGTTACGCAGTGCGTCGCGCCGAACTCGTTGCGGTAATCAAAGATCCAGAAGCAACTTACGAGGAGAAGCGTGTCGCGTACCAGGGTATCGCCAAGATGCCGCGTGATGCCTCCGCTACCCGGTACCGCAATCGCTGTGGCCAGACCGGCCGTCCTCGTGGTTACTTCCGCAAGTTCGGGATGTCTCGAAACACGTTGCGCATGTTGGCTCATCGCGGCGAGCTTCCCGGTGTACGAAAGGCCTCGTGGTAGGACATGCATACAGATCCCATTGCAGACATGCTGACGCGGATCCGCAACGCCAATCAGGCGTTGCACCCTGAGGCATCCATGCCCTCATCGAAGATGAAGGAAGAGATCGCAAAGGTTCTCGTCTCCGAGGGTTACGCAGACAGCTATCGCGTCGAGGACGCTTCAGTCGGTAAGACTCTTACGGTGCGCCTGCGCTACAACGAGGACCGTAGCCGTGTGCTGTCGGCCATCAATCGCGTCTCAAAGCCGGGTTTGCGCGTTTACAAGTCTTCGAATGAGATCCGCCGCATCCGTGGTGGCCTCGGCATCTCGATCGTTTCCACGTCCGAGGGGCTTATTACCGATCGCGACGCGCGCAAGCGTTCGATCGGTGGCGAAGTCCTCTGTGAGGTGTGGTAACTCGTGAGTCGCGTAGGAAATGCCCCGATTGAGGTGCCGGCCGGAGTTGATATCACCATCAACGGCTCTGCGGTAACGGTCAAGGGCTCAAGAGGTGAACTGTCGCGGACATTCAACGAGGCCATCAGCTTCGAGTTGAGTGACGGCGTCGTCACCGTCAGTCGTGCCAACGACGAGCGAGAGGTGCGTGCATTGCACGGTCTCAGCCGTGCGTTGGTGAACAACATGGTGATTGGCGTGACTGAGGGATACAAGAAGGAGCTTGAGGCGCACGGTGTTGGTTATCGCGCCGTTCTCAAGGGCAACAAGCTCGAACTCGCGCTTGGATTTAGCCACCCCGTATTCCTCGAGGCGCCCGAGGGCATCTCATTTGAAGTTCCGGAGCCGACCAAGATCATCGTATCCGGAATCAGTAAGGAGCTCGTCGGCCAGGTTGCCGCCAACATCCGTCGGGTTCGTCCACCAGAGCCCTACAAGGGCAAGGGTATCCGGTACGTCGGTGAGCACGTCCGCCGCAAGGCCGGTAAGGCAGGAGCCTGATGAAGCACACACGTGTAGCAGCACGCCAGCGTCGACATCATCGAGTCCGCAAGACATTGCGCGGCTCCCAAGCACGGCCCCGTCTCGCCGTCTACCGGTCGAACAAGTACATTTATGCACAGATCATCGACGACGACGCAGCTCGCACATTGGTCAGCGCATCGTCGCGTGAGTCATCGCTTTCGGGCGAGCGTCTCACGGTTGAGACAGCCTCGAAGGTTGGTCAGCTGGTTGCTGGTCGCGCATCCGAGGCAGGAATCAACGAGGTCGTCTTCGACCGGGGCGGAAACGCCTTCCACGGTCGTATCAAGGCACTCGCGGACGCCGCCCGCGAAGCCGGTTTGAAGTTCTAGGAGCAGGCTGTATGAACCGAAATCGAAATGACAGAAGAGGCGGCGATCGTGGCCGTGAATCGGAATTCGACGAGCGCGTCATCACGATCAATCGCGTTGCCAAAGTCGTCAAGGGAGGGCGTCGTTTTTCCTTTACCGCGCTTGTCGCTGTCGGCAACGGCAAGGGCAAAGTCGGCATCGGCTATGGCAAGGCCAAGGAAGTTCCCACCGCCATCCAAAAGGCGATGGAGCTTGCTCGCAAAGACATGCAGTACATCCCGATGGCCGGCCAGACGATCATCCACGAGAACATCGGTCAGCAGGGTGCGTCTCGCGTCCTGCTGAAACCGGCGGCGCCCGGTACGGGTGTTATCGCCGGTGGTGCGGTGCGTCAGATCGTTGAAGCCGCCGGAGTGTCTGACATCCTCGGCAAGTCGCTTGGCTCCGCGACCCATGTGAACGTCGCCAAGGCAACGATGGATGCACTGATGTCACAGGACCGCCCGGACGTTGTTGCCCGCGCACGCGGCCGCCGCCCCGAGGAACTGTTTCCTCCGGCGCTGGTTGCTGCGTATAACTCGACCGAGTTGGCGCGCACCCAGATCGGTGGCAAGTAGTGGCGAAGACACTCAGGATCACTCTTAAGCGGAGTCTCATCGGTGAAAAGCCAAAGACCCGTGCGACGATAGAAAGTCTCGGTCTGCGCAAGATCAACTCGATGGTTGAGCGCCCGGACACGCCGGATGTGCGTGGCATGGTCTTTCGCGCCAAGCACCTTCTGGATGTGGAGGAAATCTCATGAGATTGCACCATCTGCGACCCGCAGAGGGGTCAAAGAAGCGCAAGATCCGGGTTGGACGTGGCGAGGCGGGGCGGCGCGGTAAGACCGCAGGCCGCGGTACGAAAGGTACCAAGGCCCGTAACACCGTGCGGCCGGGATTCGAGGGTGGGCAGACGCCTCTCCAGCGACGGTTGCCGAAACTTCGCGGCTTCAAGAACCGGAACAAGGAAGTTTTTGCTGTTATAAACGTTGAACGTCTCAACGAGTTCGACGCCGGCACCGATGTCACGATCGAGGTGCTCCGTGCTTCCGGCATGGTGAAACACCGTGGTCGTGTCAAAGTGTTGGGCGAAGGTGAGATCGACCGTGGACTCACGGTGCACGCCCATCGGTTTAGTAACAGTGCAATAGAGAAGATAAATGCAGCTGGCGGCTCGGTAGAGATCGTCGAATGACATCGTTCGCGTCACGCCTCGACCTTGGTAGTGTGGTGCGCCTGATGCAGGCCGAGGAGTAGCAAAAACTCATGCTTTCTGTGTATCGCAACATGTTCAAGATCCGCGATCTGCGGACCAAGATCCTCTTCACGCTCGGAATCCTGGCGTTGTACCGATTTGGCACGGCGGTTCCTGTTCCGGGTGTCGACGCAGATGCGGTGTCGGTGCTTGCACAGACTGCGCGAGATCAGGGTTTCCTGGGACTGCTCAACTTGTTTTCAGGTGGTGCGCTAGAGCGCATGTCGGTGTTCGCCCTCGGCATCATGCCCTACATCACGGCGACGATCATTATGCAGCTGCTCACCGTGGTCATCCCGAAGCTCCAGGCCCTCCAGGAAGAGGGTGAATCCGGGCAGAAGGTGATTACCCAGTGGACGCGTTACACCACCGTCGGGCTCGCTCTGCTTCAGGCAGCATCGTTCACCCAGCTGCTCCACCAGGGTTCATTCGGCGGCATCGATCTCATTCCTGACTTCACCGTTCGCAACGTGACACTCATCATCATCACGTGGACGGCCGGCACTGCCCTGATCATGTGGCTGGGCGAGCTCATCACCCAGCGTGGGGTGGGCAACGGGATGTCACTGATCATCTTCATCAGTATCGTGAGCCAGCTCCCCAGTCAGTTCGGGGTACTCAAAGCAAGCGCGTTGGCGTATCAGTTCTGGTCCATCGTGCTGCTGATGTTCGTGCTGACTGTCGGCATCATCTTTGTTGACCAGGGACAGCGCCGCATACCTATTCAGTTCTCGCGCCGAGTCCGGGGCCGCAAGGTTCTCGGTGGTGGCGCCACCTACATCCCGTTGAAAGTGAACATGGCCGGTGTTATTCCCGTCATTTTTGCAACCTCCGTGATGTACTTCCCGGTGCTTGTCGCCTCGGCGCTACCCCCCACCGGCTGGGGTCAGACCGTCCGCGATTGGATCAACGACAACTTGCTCCAGTCCGGTGTAGGTGGATTGTCTCCGACACTGCCATACATCGCCATGCTGGCTCTGCTGGTTGTTGCCTTCACCTATTTCTACACCGCAATTCAGTTCGATCCCGTCCAGCAGGCTGATCGTATTCAGCGCCAGGGTGGATTCATCCCGGGAATTCGACCGGGTCGCGCCACGGTGCGATACCTGGAGACGGTGTTGTCCCGCATTACATTGCCCGGTTCGTTGTACCTTGCTCTTGTCGCGGTGGCGCCGTCGATCCTCGGCTGGCTGTACAGCGTGCCTGTCGGTCTCTCCGGTGTGTCGATTCTCATCGTGACCGGTGTGGCACTTGAGACGATGAAGCAGATCGAGAGCCAGTTGATGATGCGGAACTACGAGGGTTTCCTCTCCTAATGGGTCGCCGGGTTCTGTTTCTCGGCCCTCCCGGAGCGGGAAAGGGTACCCAGGCCACGTTGCTTGCTCGTGCCCTCGGGGTGCCCCACATCTCGACCGGAGTCATGCTGCGTGAGGCTGTGGCCGAGGGAACCGACCTCGGTAACCAGGCCGGTGTCCTGATGGCTGCGGGGGATTTGGTACCGGACGAACTTGTTGTCGCCATGGTTGCCGAACGTCTCTCTCGAAGCGACGCAGCGTGCGGTTTTCTGCTTGACGGATTTCCCCGCAACATCGAACAGGCCGACGCCCTTGACAACTCGGTGGACGGTCATGCGATTGAGGTCGTCCTACTTCTCACGGTCGTTGAAGACGAACTTGTTCGTCGGCTCCTGAAGCGAGCAGTCGAGGACGGTCGGGACGATGACAATGAGGACACGATTCGTCGTCGACTTGAGGTATACCGCAGCGAGACCGAACCTCTCGTCGAGCACTACCCGTTGCATGGAGTTCCTATCCGGAGGATCGACGGTCTTGGTACGGTCGAAGAAGTATTCGCACGAGTCGTGATGGCGCTGGCGCACGAATAATGGGTTCTGGGCTTCTTTCGATTAAGACGGCCGATGACTTCGCCAAGATGGCTGTTGCCGGGCGTGTTGTTGCTGAGCTTCACGCCGAAGTACGTGCCGCGGCGAAGCCGGGTGTCTCGCTAAAGGCCCTTGACGAGATCGCGGAAAAGGTCGTACGAGCTCACGATTGTCGGCCGTCGTTTCTCGGCTATCAAGGCACGTACCCCGCGACTATTTGTGCTTCGCCGAACTCAGTAATCGTGCACGGCATTCCAACGGACTACCGACTTCGTGACGGGGATATTCTCTCGATCGACGCCGGTGCTATCTATCAAGGCTGGCACGGCGACGCCGCGTTCACGATGGGGATCGGTGAGATCTCCGCGGAGGCGCAACAGCTCATTGACGTCACCGAACAGGGACTCTGGAACGGTCTCGCTGAGGCGAAAGCCGGAAACCGGGTCGGCGACATCGGCGCCGCGGTTGAAGCAACGGCGGCGCCGTACGGGTTCGGCGTTGTGCAGGGATACACCGGTCACGGTATCGGACAGGCCATGCACGAAGCGCCCAGTGTGCCCAACTATGGTCGTCGCCGGCGCGGGTTCAAGCTTCGTGAGGGCATGGCGCTCGCCATTGAACCGATGTTCAACCTGGGAACTCCCGACACTGCGGTCCTCGATGACAACTGGACCGTCGTCACTGCTGACGGGGCCTGGTCCGCGCACTGGGAGCACACGGTTGGTCTCACTCCGGACGGCTCGTTCGTGTTCACCCTCCCCGAACCGAAACAAGTCGCGTAGACGACCGGGGGCCGGCGCCGGTGTGGGCGGTGAGTCGTTGACACGAAGACCCGGCTAGAGACTGCCCCCTGTCGGCAGATTCGAGTTCGACAGTCCCCTGAACTTGACTCCGGTGTGTGGTGCGCTATCTTCTGCGCCAATGAAGACGCTGATGTGTATGTGCTTGATGTTTAGCTCTCGGGTGGCCAACCCGGGTGCAGCATGCGCATGCAGCTCGCACTCCTAACACCGTCGCCATCCCCCGAGGGCACATCGTTTGGCGACGGTTGTAGTGACATCCTGTTCACCGAACACACCTGTCCCTGGAGTCTTCCCCCATGTCCTCATCTTCATCCTTCGATTCGCACGATGATCACCCGTGGCGGCCTGCCACGTTGCAGGTGCGCGGCGGTCTCAGTCGCAGCGCGTTCGACGAGACCTCCGAAGGCCTCTTCCTCACCTCCGGCTATGTGTACGGCTCGGCAGCCGAGGCACAAGCCGCTTTCGAGGGCGACATCGACCGCTATATCTACTCTCGTTACGGCAACCCGACTGTCGGGGTGTTCGAGGAGCGGCTGAGGCTCATTGAGGGTGCGGAGGTATGCAAGGCCACCGCAACGGGGATGGCCGCGGTTTTTGCAGCGCTGGCATGCCGGCTCGACGCGGGTGACCGGGTCGTTGCCTCACGGGCGCTCTTTGGTTCCTGCAAGGTTGTCATTTCCGATATCTTGCCGCGCTGGGGAATCGAGACTGTGCTCGTCGACGGGACGGACCTTGACGCGTGGGAGCGTGAGCTGGCGACCCCGGCAGATGTCGTGTTCTTCGAATCGCCCTCGAACCCGACGCTTGAAATCATCGACATCGCCGCGGTGAGCGAACGCGCCCATGCCGGTGGTGCGACAGTTGTCGTGGACAACGTCTTCGCGTCGCCGGTAGTGCAGAGCCCGCTCGCTCTCGGCGCCGACATCGTCGTGTACTCGACCACGAAACACATCGATGGCCAGGGCCGGACCCTCGGCGGTGCGGTGCTTGCGTCGCAACAGTTCATTGACGACCATTTCCAGTTGTTCTACCGGCATACCGGCCCCGCCATGAGCCCGTTTAACGCATGGGTGGCATTGAAGGGCCTCGAAACGCTTGATCTTCGCGTACGTGCACAGTCCGCATCCGCGCTGGCGGTTGCACAGTGGCTTGACGATCATGGTGCGGTCGCCACAGTGCGTCACCCGTTCCTCGCGTCTCATCCCCAACGCGAGCTCGCCGAGCGCCAGATGTCGACGGGTGGCACGGTGGTGACGTTTACGGTGGAGGGTGGAACGTCCCGGGCGTTCGAGATTGTTGATGCTCTCACTGTGTTCGACATTTCCAACAACCTCGGCGATACCAAGAGCCTTGTGACCCACCCGGGTACCACGACACACCGCATGCTCACTCCTGAGGAGCGTTTCGATGTCGGTCTGGCTGACGGGACCATCCGGCTGTCGATCGGCCTTGAGGACGTTGCTGACCTGATCGAGGACCTCGATCGTGCGCTCGTCGGGCGCGGTGGTTCCCGATGACCGTGATGACCCTGCGTGTCCGAATGCGATGTCGGCGAGCCGCTGTTGCCAGCTCGCCGAACCACTGCATTTCTGATTCCCCCCACAATTCTTTAGGACACGCACATGACGACACTTTCCGTTTCTGACCCCGACCTTGACCCCGACCTTCTCTCGGACATCACAGCATTCGAAGACATGCTCGCTCGCTACCGAGCCGGCAACGTAGACGAGGATGTCTTTCGTTCGTTCCGGCTCTCCAATGGTGTGTACGGCCAGCGGCAGGGGAACGACAACCAGATGATTCGGGTCAAGGTGCCGTACGGCTCGTTGACTCCAGGCCAGCTTGAGATGCTCGGTGACCTTGTGGAGTCGCACTCTCGCGGTTTCGGTCACATCACGACCCGACAGAATATCCAGTTTCATTTTGTGCACCTCGACGCTGTTCCCGAAGTGCTGCGCAGGTTGGCATCTGTTGGATTGACGACTCGTGAAGCGTGTGGCGACGTCGTACGTAATGTTCAGGGATGCCACCTTGCCGGGGCCTGTCCCGTGGAGGTTCTCGACATCACCCAGTGGGCTGAGGCGGCGTATCGGCTTTTCCTCCGGAATCCGATTGCACAACGGCTCCCGCGCAAATTCAAGGTGAACTTCTCGGGGTGTGCAACCGACTGTGGACAAGCGATGTTCAACGATGTCGGTGTTATTGCGGTCACAGAAAATGCCGAGACCGGTGTAACCGAGGTTGGGTTCCGCGTGTACGTCGCCGGCGGCCTGGGCGCTAATCCGCACCCGGCGTTGGCGTTGGAGCCGTTCACGACCCGGGAGGATCTACTCCCGACACTTGAGGCGATCCTGCGCGTGTTCGATCAAGCCGGGAATCGAGACAACAAGCTTCGCGCCCGGATGAAATGGCTCGTCGACACGATCGGGTTCGACGAGGTACAGCGCCGGGTGATGAACGTCCGCCGGCTACTCCCCGCGTCGTCCTCGTATCCGGGTGGTATTCCACACCAGGTTCAGGAGTTTGGTGACGAGCCCGCGGGCCGACTCGCGGTCGGTGACGCCACGAGGATCGGCCATGGAACGCCGGTGCAGATCAGTGGTGTGTCGCCGCTGGGACGGTGGTCGTCAACGAACGTTGTCCGCGGTGTTCGTGATGGGACGGTATCCATCTACGCTCATGCAGTGCTCGGTG
>BDTL01000074.1 GCA_002898115.1 bacterium BMS3Bbin02
CCGATCTCGGTCGTGCTGGGTGCGGCCGACACGTTTCGGGCCGCGGCCGCAGACCAGCTGAAGGCCTGGGCGGAACGACTCCACATCGAGGTCGCAATGGGGGAGGAGGGCGCCGATCCGGCATCGGTGGCGTTTTCTGCTGTCAGGCTTGGTCAGTCAACCGGTGCGGATGTGGTGATCGTTGACACCGCCGGTCGTCTTCAGAACAAATCCAATCTCATGGACGAGCTTGCCAAGGTGCAACGTGTCATCGTGCGTGAGGCGGGAGCGGTCGACGAAGTGCTGCTTGTGATCGACGGCACGACCGGCCAAAACGCGCTAGTTCAGGCGAAAGCGTTCAACGAGGTGGCGGGGGTTACCGGCATCGTGGTTACCAAGCTCGATGGCACAGCGAAGGGTGGCGTTGCGATCGCCGTCGAGCAGGAACTCGATACGCCGATCAAGTACATCGGCGTTGGCGAACAGCTTGAAGACCTCGTAGCCTTTTCTCCGGAAGAGTTCGTGGACGCCCTGATCGGAGCCTGACCTTGCCGTCGTTTACCGCAGACGAGTTGTTGCAGCAATCACGCGATGTAGCCGAGCGCGCGTATGCTCCGTATTCGGAATTTCGGGTCGGCGCGGTTGTGGTTGACGAACACGGTATGTCGTACGCGGGGGTCAACGTTGAGAATGCTGCTTACGGCTCCGGCCAATGTGCGGAGGCGTCGGCGATCGGTGGGGCGGTGAGTGCCGGGGCGGGTCGAATCAAGGCGATTGCCGTCAGCTCACCAAACGCAGCGCCGTGCTGGCCGTGCGGGAACTGTCGTCAGATTTTGCGCGAGTTTGATGTCGAGACGGTGATTGTCGAGGGTGCGGATGGATCGGCGCTGGAACTACCGCTCGGGGACCTGTTGCCCAACAGCTTCGGTCCCGAGGACCTCAAGGGTGCGGGCACCTAGTGGCCACGGCGCAGAATCCATCCAAATCCGTTTTCGTGACGCTGGGGCCGGACTATTCCCGTTGAGCGTCACGAAAACGAACAGGGAGTGGCGTTACGAGCGGGCCTTTAGCGCTTCGATTAGGGCGGGTACCACCGTGTGGACGTCGCCGACGATGCCAAGGTCGGCGATGCCGAAGATCGGTGCCTCTTCGTCCTTGTTGATCGCGATGATCGTGCCGGAGTCCTTCATGCCGACGACGTGCTGCATGGCGCCCGAGATTCCACAGGCGATATACACATCGGGTTTCACCGTCTTACCGGTCTGGCCGATCTGGTAGGAGTACGGCACCCATCCGGCGTCTACGACGGCGCGACTGGCGCCGACCGCGGCGCCAAGCACGCCCGCAAGCTCATCCATCGTGGAAAACTTCTCTTGTCCGACACCACGTCCACCGGCGATCACGATCGCAGCGGCTTCGAGATCAGGACCCTCGGATTCTTCGACATGACGTTCAACCACTGTCGCGACGATCCCGGTGTCCGGTGCGTCGATGCTGGTAACAACTACGGACCCGGATCCGCCCGGTTCGGCTGGAAATGCCTTCGGACGGGTAACGATCAAAGCGACTCCGTCTCCCTCGAACGAGGTGACGACTCGCTTGATGCCACCGAGAATCTCGTTCGTGACTGTCACTGGACCGTCATTGGAGACATCGGTAGCGTTCGCCAGGACCGGTCGATCGAGACGAGCGCTGAGCCGTCCTGCCGTATCGCGGTCGGTCGTATCCATACCGAAGAGCACAATCTCGGGCTGGTGGTCGCCGATCAGCGTTTCGAGGGCCCGTGCCGCAGCAGGTGCGGCGAGCTGGTCGCCGGCGTCCATTTGGTAGATGTCTTGTGCGCCATGGTCGGCGAGCGCCTGAGCACCGGCGTCGTTCAATGTTCCGACAGCAAAAACCGCTACATCGTCACTGAGCGAGCGGGCCTTTGTGAGTAACTCGAGAGCGCTCCCCGAAGGTGCGCCTTCATGTGTGTCTGTGAATACCCAAATGGCCACTTAGATCACCTTCGTTTCTTCGAGAAGTGCGACAATTCTTTCGAAACCCGTACCGTCATCGACGACTAGCTCACCGGCTTCGCGGGATGCAACCGGTTCGACACTGCGTATCGTTTGGTTCGCGCTGGGACTGATACCGAGATCCGCGGCTGTCACGGTGTCGACCGGTTTCTTCTTCGCCGCCATGATTCCCTTGAAGTTCGGATAGCGCGGCTCAACGACGCCCGATGTCACCGAGATCAGTGCGGGAGTCGACGCTTCCACGACGTCATACCCGGCAGTTGTTTGTCGTTCGATGCGAACCGAGCCATCTTCAGTAACGTCGACTCTCTTTGCAAACGTCAGTGATGGGATGTTGAGAAGTTCGGCAAGCTGCTGTGGGACAACGCCGGTGTATCCGTCGGTGGATTCGGTGCCTGTGATGACAAGATCGAATCCCTCGCGTGCGATTGCCGCCGCAAGCACTTTGGCAGTCGTGAGTGCATCCGAGCCTTTGAGGGCGGGGTCATCGACAATCACCGCTTTGTCGGCACCGGTAGCGAGAGCCCGACGAATACCCTGCTGGGTTCCGGTGGGTCCCATGGAGAAGAGCGTGACGGTGCCTTCGGTGGTCTCCGCGAGTTGCAGCGCGACCTCGACACCGTACGTGTCTGTTTCGTCCATGATCTGATCCTCGGGTCGGACAACAAAGTGTGTCTCCGGGTCGAGTTCGTAGGGTGTCGCGGGGTCGGGGATCTGTTTGACGCAGACGGCGATTTGCATGAGAGCGACTCTCCTCGGTAACGGGTTTTCTCAACACTACAACTTTTAGTGAACACTCAAAAAGTAGCAGAGTTTCTATTGAACTAAAGTCGGGAGGAGGCTGGTGAGCACGGACGTGAACGTTTCCGTTGCTCGCGCCGCAGCTTCTGTTACATCCGCATGGCTCAGGGGAACCTTCGAGATTCCGGCTGCAAGGTTCGTGACAAGAGAAATGGCACCGACGCGAACCCCCATGTGGCGAAGGGCGATCGCCTCGGGAACGGTTGACATGCCGACCAGATCGGCGCCGAGAGTCTTGGCCATGTGTACCTCGGCCGGTGTCTCGTAGCTCGGTCCAAGGAACCAGGCATAGATTCCTTCTCTATACGCAACACCGTGGGCTTGCATCGTCTCTGCTATTTGCGTACGAAGACGCGGGTCGTACAGAGTGCTCATGTCCGGGAATCGGGGTCCCAAACGATCGTCGTTCGCACCGGTAAGCGGGTTTTGACCGGTGAAGTTGATGTGATCGCTTACGGCGACGAGGTCACCCGGATTCAAACCATCGCCGCACCCTCCCGACGCGTTTGTGAGCAGCACTGTGTGTGCGCCCGTCAGTGCTGCGGCGCGGACTGCGAACACCACATCCGAGAGGGGCCATCCCTCATAGAGATGCACCCGGCCCGAGAGGACGAGGATTGTCTTGTCTCCCACCGGTGCGGAATACAGTGTGCCGCCGTGCCCTGCGACTTTCGGAACCGGGAAGCCGGGAATCTCGCTGAAAGGAATCGCTTGAGCGTCATCGAGGCTTGCGCCGAAGGAGCTGAAGCCCGACCCGAGGACGATCGCGGCGTCGTGTGATTGACGCCCCGTTCGATAGGCAATCGCGGCTGCTGCCTGCTGCAATGCGTTGTAGGTCATCTCACGGCTCCTTCGCAATGCGAGACTCGCTTGCGTGTTGGTGTTGCACTGTCGGGCAATAGTAGCGACGTCGACATGGCGTCACCGATTCTCGGAAGTGCTGCGGATACACGGACTTCTAACGAACCTCATCGAGGAGGATCGACGGTTCGGCCACGGCTGCGGGGCCAATTTGCCACGCCGATTCCATGGCGGCAAGGGCCGCATCGAGCTTGGCAGGCTCGGCATACGTGATGGTTGCGAGTGGGTCCCCGGTCTCCACTGCCGCACCCACCTTGGCATGTACCGTGATGCCGACGCTCGGATCAATGTCAGCCTCCTTGGTCTCCCGACCGCCACCGAGGCGAACGGACGCAACACCGATATCGAGCGCATCGCACCGGTGCACCCATCCGTCTGCGGCCGCTCTGACGACATGGGTGTTTTCGGCAATCGGGAGCAGGCCGGGGTCATCAACCACGGCGACGTCCCCGCCCTGGCTGGCCACGATCCTGCGGAACATCTCGAAGGCTCTGCCGGACTCGACGGCGTCTGAGAGCATGTCCTGTGCCGCCTCATGGGTCTTCGCAACACCACCGAGCACGAGCATCTCGCGCCCGAGGAGGTAGGTGATCTCGACAAGATCTGGCGGACCGCCACCCTGCAGAACATCGATCGACTCGCGAATTTCGGATGCGTTGCCGATCTCGTTCCCGAGTGGTTGATCCATGTTGGTCAAGAATGCAACGACCTCGGTGTCGTGAGATGCCCCGATACCGACCATCGTCTCGGCGAGCAGCCGTGCATCTTCGATGGTCTTCATAAATGCGCCACTGCCGACCTTCACGTCGAGGACGAGTCCGTCGAGATCTTCTGCAAGTTTCTTTGACATGATCGACGATGAGATCAGGGGGACGGAAGGCACCGTGGCGCTGGCATCTCTGAGCGCGTAAATGAGCCGGTCAGCGGGGACCAGCGTTGCGGACTGTCCGCCGAGCACGACATTGTTGCGGCGCAACAGATCCATGAACGTTGCAGGATCGAAGGCTGTCTCCATGCCTCTGATCGATTCCAGTTTGTCGCGAGTACCTCCCGTGTGGCCTAGACCCCTGCCGGACATCATCGGTATCGGTACACCGCACGCTGCAACTATCGGAGCGAGCGGAATCGTTACCTTGTCGCCGACACCCCCCGTGGAGTGTTTGTCGATCTTCTTCCCGGGGATCCCCGAGCAATCGAGCACGTCGCCGGAGTGCAACATCGCCCGGGTCCAGGCGGCGAGTTCATCCGGGTTCATTCCGTTGAGGAAGATCGCCATGAGGAGGGCGGACATCTGGTAGTCGGGAATCGTTTTATCAACGTACGCCGTGATGATCCATGTGAGGGCATCGTCCGGGAGGATGCCGCCGTCGCGTTTCACCCCGATCAGCTCAACCATCGAAAAATGTGTTGTCGACATCGGACGTTGCTCCTATGTACCGCGGTGCGATCAGGTTGACATTATGTAAGGCGAACCCTGCCTTTGACAATCCGATGCCCCTCGGTTCGCAGCAGTTCGGCCTGTTCTTGTTGGAGGTGGGGGAGCAGACGACCGGTTGACGAGATGATTCTCCACCAGGGAAGGTCGGGAACCTTGCGGAGCATGGTGCCTACGGCACGCGCCGCACCGGGGTAGCCGGCTTCGGACGCGACTTCCCCGTAGGTCATGAGGTCGCCGGGACGGGTTGCCAGGATCACTGCGACGACGGCATCCTCGAACGGCGGTCTCTCCTCCACCAGAGCTAGGTCCGTGGCCGCAGGTACAGCACCTGGAGGTGGAGGCGATCATCGGATTCCCGATCAAAGGGACATTCGAACGATTCAACCTCGAACGTCTCTTCGACAAGGTTCCGCAACGAATCATCCGAGCGGAGGGAGAAGAACCGGCGCGGTCTGTAGAAGTCGTCTTCGTAGATGCCTTCACTGTCGATACCGCCCCACAGAGTGAGCACAAACAAGCCGTCCGGGACGAGGACACGTCGAATCTCGCTCAATGCGTCAGGCATATCCCGGTTCGCAATGTGAAGCAGACAGTTCTCGGCCCAGACTGCGTCAAAGCTCGCGTCATCGAACGGGAGTTCGCGTATGTCGGCCGCTGAGGCGGTCAGACCCTTTTGTCGGGCAAGCATCACCTGGTCGGGAGAAAGATCGGTCATCACCACGTTGAGACCGGCCGCGGCGAAAACGGCGGCAGTGTTTCCTGTGCCCCCGCCGACCTCAAGAAGCCGGTCCGCTTCATCACCCTGCATGCGGCCGATGAGGGCCTCGATGTGTGGCATCCGGCCGTCGTGCACACCGATGGCGTCACGTTCCTCGGCGACGTTCGCGTAGGTGACCAGCAGCGACGCGTCGTGTTCGTTACTCGGCTCAGCGGGGACCAGTTCCACTAGAACGTGCCGAAAAGCCGGTCACCCATGTCTCCGAGTCCCGGCATGATGTAGGCCCGGTCATTGAGTTCCCGATCGAACGTAGCGGCGATGATCCGAACGTCAGGGTGCCGCTCATACATGTGCCGGACACCGTCGGGAGCCGTGACGACGCACATCGCGGTGATGTTCATGGCCCCGGACTCCTTGACCTTGTCAACTGCCCAGGCCAGGGAACCTCCGGTCGCCAGCATCGGCTCCAGAATGAGGACGTGAGCGTCCGCGAGATCGGGAAGTTTGTTGTAGTACTCCTGAGGGAGTGCGGTCTCTTCATCGCGTTGGACGCCGGCGAAACCGACCTTCACCTTCGGAATCATCTCAAGGACGGCGTCGAGCATTCCAAGTCCGGCCCGCAAGACCGCAACAGCCACGACGTCCCCGAGTTCGTAACCGACGGTTTCCTCCATCGGTGTTCTGATTGTCGTCTCGGTGAGAGGTGTCGATCGGGTTGCTTCCATCAGAAGGGTGAAGGTGAGACGTTTCGCTGCTGCCCGGAACGCTTCCGCTTCGGTGTTCTCGCTGCGCAGCACCGAGAGTGAGTGCCGGGTGAGGGGGTGGTCAATAACAGTGAGGTTCATCGGGGATCCAATGGTCGACGCCGGGTGCATCGTACCGCGTCGAGCCGGTCACGGCTGAGTCGGGTACATCGACCAACCGGATTAGACTCGCACCCTATGTTCGACAACCTCACGAGCCGCTTCGGTGACGTCTTTGCGACGCTGCGTAGCAAGGGCCGACTCTCCGAATCCGATATCGATGCCACGCTGCGCGATGTGCGTCTGGCGCTGCTTGAAGCCGACGTCAATGTTTCGGTGGTGAAAACGTTTCTGGGTCGCGTGAAAGAGCGGGCCGGCGGCCAGGACGTTGCCAAGAGCCTGACACCCGGCCAGCAGATCATCAAGATTGTCCAAGAAGAGCTCGTCACGACTCTCGGTGGTGAAACGGCGGAGCTCGCGCGACCGTCGGCGCCACCGCTTGTCATCTTGATGGTTGGTCTTCAGGGCTCCGGTAAGACGACCACGGCCGCCAAGCTCGCAGCACACCTGAAGTCAAAGGGACGGCGTCCGCTTCTCGTTGCCGCCGATCTGCAGCGTCCTGCCGCTATCGATCAGCTTGAAACGCTCGGGAAACGTATCGGTGTTCCGGTGTTTGTGGACCGCAAGGGGAAGCCTGCAAAGCTTGTGAAGACGTCGCTCAAACAGGCGCGGCTTGATTCGAACAACGTCGTCATTGTTGATACCGCCGGTCGGTCGCAGATCGACGCAGAATTGATGCGTGAGCTCAATACTGTGCAGAAGGTTGCTGAGCCTCACGAGGTGTTGCTGGTCGTCGACGCGATGACCGGTCAAGAGGCGGTCAACGTCGCTACAGGTTTCATGGAACACACCGACCTCACCGGTCTCGTGTTGACGAAGATCGATGGCGATGCGCGCGGTGGCGCCGCGATCTCAGCACGCGAGGTTACCGGAGTGCCGATCAAGTTTGTCGGTACCGGTGAAGGCATCAAGGATCTGGATTCGTTCCACCCCGACCGCATGGCGTCCCGAATTCTTGGAATGGGCGACGTCATGTCGCTGATCGAAAAGGCCGAGGAGACGTTCGATCAAGCCTCCGCCGAGAAGGCCGTGAAGAAACTTCAGAAGGGATCTTTCGATCTCGAAGACTTCTTACAACAGTTTCAGCAGCTCCGAAAGATGGGACCCTTGCAATCTTTGGTTAAGATGCTGCCCGGCGCTGGACAAGCGCTGGGCGATGTTGAGATCAACGACAAAGATCTTGGCCGTGTCGAGGCGATTATTCGCTCGATGACGCCGGCAGAGCGGCACAACCCTAGAATCATCAATGGGAGTCGCAAACGTCGGATTGCACAGGGTTCGGGGACGAAGCCTCAGGATGTCAACAGGCTCCTGAAGCAGTTCGCGGAATCACAAAAGATGATGAAGTCGCTCGCCAGTGGTCGAAGTCCCATACCGGGTATGCCGATGCCCGGCGGTCGACGCAGAAAATGAGGTAAAGAGATATGGCGGTAAAGATCCGTCTCACCCGACTGGGTAAGAAAAAGCAACCGGTGTACCGCGTTGTTGTTATGGACTCTCGCAAAGCACGCGACGGTCGGTACATCGAACAGATCGGTCGTTACGCACCGCTTGAGGAGCCATCGCTTGTCGAGATCGACAACGAGGCCGCCCTGAAGTGGCTACACAACGGTGCGCAACCAACCGAGCGTGTCCAGAAACTTCTTGAGATCTCGGGTGCATGGACCCAGTTCCGAGTCGACAAGGGTGACATCCACACGATTGGCGCCGCACCTGTGGCTGAGGTCGAGGCTGAGCCGGAAGTGGTTGTTGAGGCAGCCGCTGACGGGGCATCCGCCGTGGCAGCCGCCACCCTCGACGCCGACGAAGAGACCGTCGAAGAGACCGAGACTGACGGTGAGTCATGAGTGACGGCAAGATCGTAGAAAGTGTCGTTACCTACATCACCAAGCAGATTGTTGATGATGCCGACACCGTCGAGGTCGAGGTCGCTTCCGACGGTCCGGATGCGGTCGTTGCCGAGGTGCGGACCGCAAAGTCAGACATGGGTCGAGTTATCGGTCGTCGCGGCCGCGTAGCCCGCGCCATACGATCGGTCGCTCGCGCCGCCGGTGACGAGGAGGGCCTGTCGGTCCAGGTCGAGTTCCTGGACTAGTGACCTAGCATGCCAACCGATGGCACCTGGAGAAAAGTCGGGTACGTACGCCGTGCTCACGGAATCCAGGGTGCTGTCATCATTAAGTCCCTTAGTGACGATCCTCTCCGGTTTTCGGAGGGATCAGTACTGAGAACCGACGAGCATCCACCACGTGATATCGAGGTGCACTCATCGCGCCCCCATAAGGATGGGTTTCTCGTGACGTTCACCGAGATCGCGACACGCGACGCCTCCGAGGCTTTCAAAGGTACGTCGCTTTTCGTGTTGGCTTCCGACCGACGAGAGCTGGACGTCGATGAGTTCTGGCCGGAAGATCTTGTGGGCCTTCAGGTGTTCACTGTCGACGGTGACGATCTCGGTGAGGTGCGTGCCGTCGTAACCGGCGCCGCCCAGGACCGGCTACGTGTCCAACTCCACGGTGGAGACGAGTTTGAGGTTCCGTTTGTCGCGGCTCTGGTCCCGATCGTGGATATAGATGCGCGGCGAATAGAGGTCGATTTGCCGATCGGGTTGATCGG
>BDTL01000075.1 GCA_002898115.1 bacterium BMS3Bbin02
TAGCAGCGTGATCGAGATACAACATCGAAACTATTGTGCCAGCTTTCCTGACCGTCCCCGTCGGCGATACAGTGCGCGCCGACCCGTCACTCATCCAGGTCCAGACATGTCTGCGGACGCCACCCGGTCAGCTCGCGATGCGTCGGGTGATGAACTCCAACACCGTGTTCTCGTAGGCGGCAGGATCGACATTCCACAGCGTGCCCGGCGAACCGCCCTCGACCGTCACCACCGTCACAAGGCCATCGGGCACGGCCTCGGCAAACTCCTGCATGACTGACACCGGTGTCATTGGATCCTCGGTCCCGACCAACAGCAGAATGGGCACATCAAACTGGCTTGCTCGATCGATCTGATTGACATCGGGCCAATCGACGCCAAAACGAACCCGAACGAGACCGGACGTGAACGGCCGCAGAATGCCCGGAACTCCAAAGTCTGCAGCTGCCCTATCTACTGTTGCCTGCACATCGAGCACGGGCGCCTCAAGGACAACTCCAGATACGGCAGTGAGGTCGCCGGCCTCGTGCAGATAGGTCATGATGGCGTTGGCGCCAAGATCCGACCCAACAAGAACGACACGCTCAGCGCCCTCGGACTCGGCGAAACGAACCGCCGCTCTGACGTCCATCCACTCGTCGTACCCCCACCCGACAGCTGCCCCCGGGGCCTCAGGCGCCGTCCCATCTGAACGATACGAGATGACCAGGACGGGAAGCCGTTGCTCCTTCAGGGCGGGAAGCAACCTCAACGCCTCACCGCGACCATCCCCCGCGCGACCATGCACATAGATCACCCACGTCTCGCCATCACCATCGACATACCACGCCGGATTGACGCCGTTTGATGTCACCGCCCGCACCGATTCGAAGGTGATATTGAGTGCCTCCTTCGGATCACCGAAGAACACATCACCCAACATACGGACCTTATCCCCACCCGAAAGCTCTCCGTCGATGGCCTTGAATACCCGCTCCACCTCGGTGTCAGACATCGAGATGATCTCTGCAACCTGACCCTGAGCAGTCTCCGACTCGATGCTCCACAACCCGATTCGTTCGGTTTCGACGGTCCGCGCAAGCATGATGCGCCCTCCCCCGACTCCGACGACGTCAATGTCGTAGGCGACATCGGTCACATGCTGGCTGAACATGTCTCTACCGATCGCCTGACTGAACTGCACGATCTTGGCGCCAAGCACAAGGACTGTCACCACCAACGAGGCGAGGACAATGATTTTGTACCGCTGCGGCCAGGGGTTCGGATCCATGCCGAAACAATAGTGTTAAAAGCCGATTGGGAAATTCGCCGCATCGGACCACCAACCGGCGCGCGAGGGTCAAACCGGACCTCCGCTAAAGACGAACCGCGCATACACTACGGTCATGCCAACAACCATCACCGTTGTACGCGCTATGGCGTTTCCCCGACACATTGTTTGGGAACGTCTTGCCGACATTGCATCCCACGCCGGCTGGATGAAGGAAGCAACGACAATCGAGTTCACTTCTGCCCAGCGTGCCGGTGTCGGCACCGTGGCTGAGGTGCCGACGCGGATCGGTCCATTCGTCGCTAGGGACCGAATCGAGTTCACGGCATGGAACGAACCAAGTGATCTCTCTGTTCGTCACTCCGGAGTGATCTCGGGTACTGGAACGTTCATGCTCGACGAGATGGGCCCGTCTCTCACAACGGTCACCTGGCAAGAATCCATCGGGTTAACCCTGCGCCTTGGTGGCAGGCTCGGTGAGCTCATCGCTCGCCCCATCATCACCCGAATCTGGGAACGCAACCTCAGGGATCTGGAGACTCAGATCGCCGCGGTTCACGACATTTCACCCGCGTAACCTCTCGTCAGGATATCCCGTCGCACAGTTGTCGGGAACACTCATTGCCGTGTCGGGCCTGATTGAATTGCTGAGCTGCCGCCACGCGTGCGCAATGCTACGGTGGCAGTGGAAGCCGGATATGTAAGGCGTAGAGAGACAGGAATCCTGATGAACCACACCGTAGCTGTGACGGCAGAGGAGCTGACCTTTGCCCCGACATTCAATGTTGCCGTGCCATTCATCGACCGACACATCACCGAGGGACGGGCCGAAAAGGTCGCCATCCGGACAACTCACGGCGACGACATCACCTATGGCGATCTTGCAAAGGGCGTGAACAAGGCCGGGAACGCCCTCAGAAACCTTGGCCTTGGCAAAGGGGACCGGGTCCTCATGGTGGTCAAAGACGACCCCGCATTCGTCTACCTTTTCTGGGGCGCAATCAAAGCCGGATTCGTGCCTGTCCCCCTCAACACGCTCCTGCGCGCCAAGGACTACGAATTCGTGATCGGAGACTCCGCAGCGGCGGTCGTCGTGTGGTCACCCGAGTATGCCAACGAGGTACTCCCGGCGCTCGATGCCGTCACGCCCGGCCCAACCCATCGAATCCCGACTGAGGGCGACGGAACGACACTACGGTCGCTGTTAAGCGCTGCATCCTCCGATCTTGAACCTGTCGACAGCACCGCACTCGACGACTGCTTCTGGCTCTACTCGTCCGGATCGACCGGGAACCCCAAAGGTACGATCCACCGCCACCGCGACATGGTGGTGACATCCCAGAGATACGGTGTCGAGACCCTCGGCGCCGGGGAAGACGATGTCTTCTTCTCCGCGGCAAAGTTGTTCTTCGCGTACGGCCTCGGCAACGGCATGACGTTCCCTTTGTGGGTTGGTGGTACCGCGATCCTCTACGACGGTCGCCCCACGCCGGAAACGACCTTCAATGTCATTGAAGAGTTCCGACCGACACTCTATTTCGGAGTCCCAACGCTATACGCAGCCCAGCTCGCCGGTTACGACGAGCTGGCGCCCGATATGTCCTCAGTACGTTTGTGTGTCTCGGCGGGAGAGGCGCTGCCACCCGACATCTTGCGCCGCTGGAAAGACCGAACCGGTCTCGACATTCTCGATGGCATCGGATCGACGGAGCTTCTACATATCTTCATCTCCAACGTGCCGGGTGACATTCGTCCGGGCGCAACCGGCAGACCGGTTCCCGGCTACGAGGCTCGGATCGTGGACGAGAACGGCGACGACGTCCCCGTCGGAACCGCGGGACGCCTTCTCGACCGTGGCCATTCGGCCGCCAGGGCGTACTGGAACAACCCCGAAAAAACTGCTGCGACGATGTACGGCGACGACTGGCTTGACACCGGTGACACCTACATGCGCGACGAAGAGGGGTATTTCTACTACCAGGGCCGAAGCGACGACATGATGAAGGTCGGTGGGATCTGGACCTCCCCATTCGAGATTGAGGCGAAGCTCATGGAGCATCCCCTCGTCCTTGAGGCTGCAATCGTCGGTCGTCCTGATGACGCCGGTCTTGTGAAGCCTGCCGCAATCGTCGTACTCACTGATGCATCAGCCGGCAACGACGCCCTGGAGCAGGAACTCAGGGCATTGTGTAAGAAGGACCTCGCCCCGTACAAGTATCCCCGCTGGATCGAGTTCGTCGACGAACTGCCGAAGACCGCAACAGGCAAGATCCAGCGATTCAAGCTTCGCACATAACTCCGTGCCGGAGGATCGTGGGTGATTCTCCCCCTACATCGGTCAACGTTCATTGCTATGGTGAACTCACTCGCGAGCCTCTGATTCCAATGGGGCCCGGGAAACCCGACGTGGTCCTAGGACCACGTCGACAAAGCATTCATCGCTGTATGGAGGGCATTGACTATGAAACGTTCCTGGCTCAGAACCGTGAGCTTCACTTTGGCATTTGCGCTCGTTGTAGGCGCATGCAGCGCCAGTGGCGAGTCCACGACTACGACGGCGGGTGCGGCGGAGACGACCACTACACCCCCGCCAAGCACCGAACCGATAAAGATCGGTCTGCTTACTTCTCTGACCGCGACCTTTGCGCCCTGGGGCGTTTCGGCCCGCGACGGGATGAGGCTCGCCGTAGAAGAAATCAACGCAGCGGGAGGTGTCGACGGGCGAATGCTCGAACTTGTCGAACGCGACGATCAGTCAAACCCTGAAGAGGGTGCGAGCGGTTTCGAGCGGCTTGTTGAAGACGGTGTCGTTGCCATCGGCGGGGTGATCTCAAGCGACGTCGGCCTGTCGACAGCCCGACTTGCAGAGGAACTGAAGGTTCCACTCTTCCTCGTCAAGGCCGGCTCCGATGCCATCCTTACGACGGATAGCCGCTACACGTTCCGTACCTGCCTACCTGCAGCACCCATGGTCGCCGGTCCCGTGGCACAGTACGCCGCGAGCACCGGAGTTACCAAGGTCGGCGCCATCGTGGCGGACTACGCCTGGGGACAGGCCGTGAAATCCGCTCTCGAAACAGAGTTCGCCGGCGTTGCGGGAGTCGACCTGCAGATTGAGGTAGCTCCGGTCCCTGAAAAGGACTTCGCAGCGTATCTCAGGCGGCTCGAGGACTTCGGTGCTCAGATCATCGTTGCTACAGGTCACCCACCAGGAGGTGTGTCGATCGTGAAGCAGTCCGACGACTTCGGGATGGATGTGACAGTCACCGGGTCATGGAACCCGCTGGGCCTCATCGTAGGTGCAGTCGGTGAGCAGGCATTCGATCGGTACGCTGATTTCGCCTGTGTTGACTATGACAGCGCCGAGTACCAGGATCTCGCCCGCCGGTACCTCGCATTCTCCGAGAACACGTTCATGGAAGACGATGCTGTTGCCGGGTACGGCATTGTGCAAATGGTCGCCGAGGCGGTCGGTGCAGTCGGTGACGACCCTGCCGCCGTGGCCGCGTACATGCACGCCAACACGTTCGACATCCCCGGATACTCATTCCAGTTGAGTTGGACGGAATGGGGCGAGTTGGCTACCGCCAAGGTGACGTTCGTCGTGATTCGTGAGATGGAGCCGCCCGACGGTGTGAGTCCAGGCGCCAACTGGTATCCGGAGCTCCTCCTTCTGTCGGAGCCTCTCGAACCGTACGTCCCATAGTCAAGAGGGTGGCGCTCCTAGAGCTCGACGACCTTCACAAGCACTTCGGCGGCCTTCCGGCCGTTGACGGGGTAACGCTAGGGGTCGACGATGGCGAGATTCTCGCCATCGTCGGTCCCAACGGCGCGGGAAAGAGCACTCTGCTTAAGTCGATTATCGGGCTACTGAAACTGACGAGCGGTGTGATCCGGTTCGAGAACATCGACATCACGGGCATGTCAACACATCGGATTCGTCAATCGGGCATCGCCATGGTGTTGCAGACCCCACGGGTGTTCCCGTCTCTCACTGTGCGAGAGAACGTCATGGTCGGAGCGATGTTCGGCAAGAAGTCGGAGCGACTATCCGACTCCGAAGCGTACGACGAGGCCGTCGAGATGCTCGGTTTTGTGGGGCTAGCGGACAAGAGCGAGTATTCGATTGACCAGCTAAACCTCCACGAACAGCGTTACGTTGACCTTGCTCGGGCACTCACGGGTCGACCACGCCTACTGCTGCTCGATGAGGTGATGGCGGGTTTGAACGACACGGAGACGCACGCCTCGATCGACATGATCCGAGCCGCTCGGGACCGCCTGGGTGTTACCGTGATCTGGGTCGAACATGTGATGAAAGCAGTGATGAACCTTGCAGAGCGCGTGGCCGTGTTGGATTTTGGGCGGCTTCTCATTGATGGGGACCCGGAGACGGTGATGCGTGACCCGGCTGTGATTGAGGCGTACTTGGGGAAGGATGCGCTGCGGGATGCTTGAGGTCTCAGGTCTTTCGACGGGATACGACTCTCATGTTGTGGTTCTTGGCGTGTCGGTTGACGTCCGTGAGGGTGAGGCCGTCGCCATCATCGGTTCCAACGGCGCAGGAAAGACCACCTTCTTGAGGGCGATATGTGGGCTGCTCCCTGTGTCCGCTGGAGACGTGCGATACGAAGGCAGGTCAATCGCGAATCTCGCTGTCCACAAAGTCGCACGCGCAGGTATCTCCTTCGTGCCTGCGGAACGACACCTCTTCCCGGAGATGAGCGTCGCCGAGAACCTTGCCCTCGGAGCGTTCCCGAATCGACCCGACCCGGATCAGCAATCGCTGGTATTCGATCTCTTTCCCAGGCTCGCGGAACGGCGTCGCCAGGCCGCCGGGACGATGAGCGGAGGCGAGCAGCAGATGCTCGCTGTCGGCCGTGCTCTAATGTCTCGTCCGCGCCTGCTCATTCTCGACGAACCGACTACGGGTCTCGCTCCCAGGCTCGCCTCCCAAGCATATGAGTCACTCGCTGCACTGCGTACCCTTGGCATGACAATCCTGGTGGCCGAACAGCAGGTGCCGCTCGTCCTCGGTCTCGCCGACCGCGGCTACGTTTTGGAGAACGGCGCGATACAGCTCGAGGGCCCATCCGCCGAACTGAGGGACAACCCGACTGTTCAACGCGCCTACCTAGGAGTCGTGTGACTGCGGTAATCTTCGACGGACTCGTGCTTGGTCTCCAATTCGGTCTCCTGGGCGTTGGACTCACCGTGGTCTACGGCATGGGAGGCATACTCAACCTCGCCTACGGGTCAATAGCCGTGGTCGCTGCCGTGGTCATGTCAGTCAGCATGCGCGCAGGGTTGCAGGCCGGCCCGGCCGTTGTGCTCGGAATACTCACCGCCGCCGGGATTTCCCTTACGCTCAACTCCACAGTGCTCAAGCCCGTCTATCGACGACGGGGCGAGGACCGCGTGCTGCTCAGCCTGCTATTGACCATCGGTGTCGCTTTCATCATCGACGGTCTACTCGTTTGGCGCTTCCCCATCGAGGCTCTGGGCCTGAACGTGGGTTGGGAGCCGGTTTCGATAATCGGCGTGCGAATGCGCGCCGGCAGCCTCCTTGCGTCGGCCATCACCCTCTTGGTAGGCGGTTCCCTCATCTTCTTCTTCCGAGCCACCACAACCGGTAAGGCTGTGCGGTCGGTGATCCAGGATGAGGTTGGCGCCCGGTTGTGCGGGGTGAACCCGGCAGCGGTGCGTACATTGATCTTTGCGCTAAGCGGAGTTCTCGGGGGCATCTTCGTTGCCACACAGGCAATGACCAGCCCGGTACCGATCAGTGCGGGGTTTGAGTTTACGATTACGGCTCTTCTTGTCACTGTCGTCGGGGGCCTCGGTAGTATTCGCGGCGCATTCCTCGCGGGTCTCATTCTGGGCATCGTCAACGCAATGAGCTCGTTCTACATCGGCTCCTACATCACAACGATCATCCTGCTGGCAGCCGCCGCCCTCACGATCGTGCTTCGACCGTCCGGACTATTCGGGGAAAGAGCATGACGACCGACGATCACACCGCCGAACCGACATCAGCCACACCAACGAGAGCCGGCACATATCGACGGGAATCCGGCCAGGGAGCGTTCCTTGCTATCGCTGCCACAGGAATTGTCCTGGCACTCGTACCAATCTGGATCGGCGATTCACGGACCCTCATGGGTGTCGCGATCACGGGTCTGCTCTTCGCCTCTTATGCGATTTCCTTCAACCTGATCTTCGGCAGTACCAACCAACTGTTCCTCGCTGTCGGGGCGCTCGCCGGGGTTGGCGCCTACGCCTCGACCATCGCCAGCGACCGCCTGGGGTTGCCGTTCCCGCTCACCATGGTGATTGCCGCAGGATTGTCGATGCTCATCGGCGGTGCATTCAGTTGGATTGCGGTGCGTCGCTCGCTCGGAATCATCTTCACCGGAATAGTCACCCTGACATTCTCACTCGCCTTTGACAACCTACTGCTCGGCCAGCGGGATTTCACCGGCGGCGAAACCGGAATCGTCGTCAAAGCCGGGTCGAACACGTTTCTCCGACAGCAAATCCCTCCGTATTACGTGTTTCTCAGTGTCGTACTCATCTATCTCGTTGGATACGTCGTGCTCCACCGATCACACGTCGGTTGGGCGTTCCGGGCACTGCGAGACGACGAGGTCGCGGCGGAGTTGACCGGCGTCGATGTCGCCAGATATCGCATCTACGCCGGAGCGATCGGCGGCGGGATGCTTGGATTTGTCGGTGCCCTCTGGGCTCACGTCGAGGGGTTCATCAGCCCGGCAACATTCACCTTCGTCCACGTTGACGTTCCCGCGCTCGTGATGTTGGTGTTTGGTGGAATCGGAACGGTCCTGGGTCCCGTCGTCGGAGCAGCGGTCTTCACCTACCTCGGTGAGGTATTGGCATCGTTCAGCCAACTGCGACTCATCGCCGACGGGGTCCTACTCATCGTGCTCTTCTTGCTCTTCCCACAAGGCGTGGTTCGAGCACTGCGCTCTGGAGTCAGTGGACTCCGGACCCGACGCCGGTCACAGCAGTAACACCGACTCCCGGACACCAGCGGGCGTTGACTATTTTGCTTTCACACAGAGCACAGGGACAGGGGAATAGTGCAGGATGTCCAGGGCATTCGACCCCAGGAGCATTTTCCCCGTGGCTGACCGCTCACGAATCCCGATGACGATCAATTCCGCGTCGTAGTCCTCGACGGCCTGGATGAGGTCCTCGGCCGGTTTATCCCCTCGCACGTATTCATGGATGTCGTGTTCGATCCCCGCCTCGGCCAGACGGGCAGCGAGGCCATCAAGCGCGTTAGCCATAGCAACGTAGTCCTCGGCCTTGTCGTGACGTCCACCGATCTTGGAGTGAACAACAACAAGGCTCCCGTTTCGGAGTTTCGCTTCTTCGACCGCCTTGTCGATTGCAGCATCACCCTCGGGACTATCGATGAATCCAACAACGATCTTCATACCCACTCCGTTCTGGTTTGAATCAACGGGCCACCGGTCTTCCTTCGACCGTACGGCGTCCAACCATTGTAGTTATGCATCACACCGCACTTTCTATCAACTACCGCGAAAATCCGGCTTTTCCTTGTTTACGAACGCGAGGATCCCGGTCTTGGCGTCGTCTGTACGGAACACCATCTCGAACGCATCGCGTTCGACCATCATGGCCTCGTCGATCGCGCGACCATACCCCTCGCTCATCGCACGGCTCACAGCAAAGTATGCCTTCGTCGGCCCTGTTGCCCAGCGCGCAGCATCTGCCATCGCGACATCAACAAGCTCATCGTCGGCACAGACCTTGTCGGCAATATGGAGCGCAACAGCCTCCTCGGCACCGACCTGACGACCACTCATGTTGAGTTCCTTGGCGACCTGGTATCCGGCAAGCCGCTGGAGCCGCTGGGTACCACCGGCACCGGGAATAATGCCCAGCAGAATCTCCGGTTGGCCAACCTTCGCGGATTCCCCAACGTATCGGAAGTCGGCCCCCATCGCGAGCTCAAGCCCACCGCCGAGGGCGTACCCCTGGATCGCGGCGATGACGGGCTTCTCGAGCTGTTCCAGCCGCCGTACGACTCCGGACAACGTCGATGCGATCGGCTCGTCGCTATCCGAATCGAAGGCATCAACGAACCTCTTGATGTCGGCGCCTGCAGCGAAGTGCTTCGTGCCGGTGATCACGACGGCGCGAATGTCGTCGGATTGCGCCCGAGTCACCGCTTCATCGATATCTGCGATGAGCTCACCCGACAGGGCGTTCACCGGTGGACGATCGAGGGTGATTTTGGCGACGGCGTCGACGATTTCGTAGTGGACAAGACTCATGAATGACCTCCGCAGAGCAACTGTGCTCTCAATCTAGTGGTGTGTCGTTCGAGGAGCATCACCGAGGGCACCGCAAGCACGAGACCTACCGGATCACTTCCCAGGCGAGTTCGTCAGCGGCGGTCCACGGGTCTAGCTCAAGATCGGCGACCGCCTCACCTCTTGCCCTGCCGGCGCTAGAGGCAATAAGTTGGTTGGCCCGCTCTTTGTACCGATGGGTCAGTGCACGTCGGAATTCCGACCGCCGCCGCATGCGTCGGGCCTGCTCCTTGGCGCCCTGCTCAAGGAATGCCCGATGCTCTCCGATCGCGCTCCACACGTCCTGGGCGCCGTCACCGGTGAGGGCGATACACGAAACGATTGGAGGCCGCCATACCTGCACCGTGTTGAGGTCAAGCATTGCGTTGAGATCACGCACCGTTTCCTCGACTCCCGGTCTGTCGGCCTTGTTAACAACAAACACGTCGCCGATCTCAAGAAGTCCGGCCTTGGCAGTTTGTACTGCATCGCCCCAGCCGGGATTCACGACGACCACCGTCGTATCGACATTTGACGCGACGTCGACCTCGGCCTGTCCGACTCCGACTGTCTCAACAAGTACTTCATCGAAACCGAGAGCGTCAACAACCATGACGACCCTGGCGGTTGCGGCCGCGAGCCCTCCGAGCTGGCCACGTGAGGCCATCGATCGGATGTACACGCCATCGTCCTCAATGTGGTCCTGCATGCGGACCCTGTCGCCGAGGATTGCACCGCCGGTGAACGGACTGGAGGGATCCACAGCAAGGACCGCCACCGTCTTCTCCGCGACCCGAGCGTGTGTAATGAGGTGATTCACCAACGACGATTTCCCCGCACCCGGTGAACCCGTCATCCCGGTCGTCCAGGCTCGACCGATGTCGGGGTACACCTCGGATACGATCGTTCGAGCGGTGTCTCCCGATCCCTCGACGCCCGTAATCAGACGGGCAAGCGAGCGACGGTCTCCCCTGCGAGCGGCTTCGAGCAATACAGCACTATCAATCTGCGTCGGCATGTCGGTGAGCCTACCGGACGGAACCGTCGGAGAGCGTCGGAGGACGCCTAGAGAGCCACAACCTCGACAACGCCGGGCACACGGTCTTTGAGAATCCGTTCGATGCCTGCAGTAAGTGTCATCGAGACAAGCGAACATCCATCACACGATCCGACGAGTTGGAGGGTGACTCGACCACCCTCGGTACCGAGGAGGATCATGTCGCCGCCATCGGCTTGCAGAGCTGGACGGATGTAGTCAAGCGTCTCATTCAACAGGTCCTCGTCAATGACGACATCGGTCTCGGGCGCGGGGCCAAGGACGGTCAGGCCGCTTGGAGACGCGACCGAAATCGTCACCGACTGCATCTGTTCCTGATCTGCCATGTCCATCCCTTGAACGGTATCGGCATTGTACGGCACGGCCGTCAGGTTGAAGCCGGTTTCAACGCGCAACGGGTCCCGCGCTGCCCACGGGCGCAGTTGCCCCGACGGAGTTTGTCCCGTCAACGTGGCCAGTAGCGATTCGTGACACGGGCAGTGATGAATTCTGCCCCTTCCGGGGGTGTCAAGCGGATACCGGACGAGGATCGGTCAAACTGCCACCGACCTGCCGGCAGGACGCCCGCATAGGTACCGTTGATCCAGAGGTCAAACGAGCCCGTTGCCTCAAACTCAAGTGTCGGCAACGTCCACGTCAGACCGATACGAACCGTGTCGGGAATGTATTTCCCACCGTCTTGCGGTCGCAGACCGCCGTAGTAGTGCGCCAGCATGTCGCCATAGATCCAGCCGTCGTCGCCCATCGCTTTGATTCCCCACTGCGACATCCCGATTGCGTGCCCCCATCCCTCACCGTCGAACACGATCGTCAGGGGCGAGGGCAAGTCCGATGCCGGGAGAAAGGAGGAGAGGCCGATGGACTCAGTTTCAGCGTCTCCGACGACTGCGGTTTCGAACGAGTACGACAGAATCGTCTGTGGCCATCGCCTTCCGGACGGACGGGGTCCCGGAAACAGCCCGGGATACAAAGCCGGCCCGTATTTGTTGAAGATCCCCCGAATCCGCGACACCGGAATCGAGGTAACTCCAAGCTCGGACTGGATTTCGACACGATCCGGCCCCAAGCCCTCGCCCGGCCCGACGACAATGACTGTCGAGATGGCCCCCCCGACGACAAATCCAGCTTCACCGACGACTCTCCGGAATACCTCAGCAGGGACTTCCACAGTCCACGAGCGATAGGGTGTGACCTCAAGTTCGGGAGAATCGACCGCCTGTAAGTACGGTTTCGGCGTCGTCGCCCAGATGTCTTGAATAGCTCGCGTGCGAGCACCGGCGCTCGACGAATAGAGGGCTTGAGCTGGCGCGTCCTCGTACAAGAGGATCTCGCGGGAGGTTCTCGATATCGCGTCATCCCAGCGCACCTCGTCTATCGACTCGCCGGGGCTGCTCCCACCGTACACCTGGCACTGAATGGTGGCACAGATGTCGAAGTCGTATTTTCTCCCGGCCGACGACCTCCCCCGGTCCATCGTCCAGGCGAGGTACGTCCGCGCCGCGACAACCTGGGCTTTCAGGGTCTCGTCCGGCCAGGACAACGGAACCTCGTGGATCCCCCGCAGGTAGGCATCAAGCGCGACCTCTTCGACGAGGGCGAGGTTTCTCCCCGCAGTCGATATGGTCAATTCTCCGACATAGCTGCGGTTCCGCCAGATAATCTCGGTCCCGGTGCGGGGCACAAGTGCAATATCTACGATCGCGTTCGCATCGGTGTTCGACTCGGCACGGACCGGAGAGACAGACCCGACGGCGATCGTGATCGCGACGAGGACGACGCCCCAGGAGCGCCACGTCGAGGTTCTAGAGGTCGATGCGTGCAATCGTGGCCCCCAGAGATGTCAGCTTCGGCACGAGCCCCGTGTATCCCCGATCGAGGTGACTCGCGTCGACGATCGTAGTCGTCCCCTCAGCGGCCAAAGCTGCGATCACCATTGCTGCACCCGCTCGGATATCGCACGCATCGACAGTTGTGCCGACCAACGTTTGTTGGCCGTCAATAACGACGTGCTGACCATCAGTACGTATCGCGGCACCCATTCGATTGAGCATTTCGATATAGCGGAACCGACCCGAATACACGTTCTCCGTCATGATCGACGTGCCGGAACCTGCGGCAAGAAATGCCACCATCTGAGGGTGCATATCAGTGTGAAATCCCGGATAGGGCAGGGTTGCGAAGTCAACAGCAGTCGGGCGGTCCGGACCACTCACGGTGATAGTCGACTCACCGATGGTTACCTCGCAGCCGGCGGCGCGCATCTTCGATAGCTCCATGCGGAGGTGGCTCGGCACACAATCGGTAACCGTGAGCTCGCCCTGTGACGCTGCGCCCGCAAGGAGGAATGTCCCGGCCTCAAGGCGATCCGGCACGACCGAATGTGCCGTCGCGGTGAGTTCCGGTACGCCTTGAATCTCGATCCGGGAGGTCCCGGCGCCTTCAACCCGGGCTCCCATGGCGCCGAGGTAACGTGCAAGGTCCTCAAGCTCCGGTTCGCGCGCCGCGTTGGTGAGCACCGTCGTCCCCTTCGCCATCGCAGCTGCGAGCAAGATATTCTCAGTGGCGCCCACCGATGGAAACTCGAGATCGATGTCGGCGCCGATCAATCCTCGCGGTGCT
>BDTL01000076.1 GCA_002898115.1 bacterium BMS3Bbin02
CACCACCGTCACGGCCGGGACGACCAATCCGAGGTCCATGAACTTGACGAGCCAGAATACGACCGGGTCGGCAAGGTACTCAGGGCCGACGGGTCGGCTCGACCATGCGTCCATAAGCCCCGGGAGATGGAGACCGAACACCAGAAAGAACCCAACGACGAGGGTGAACCACCCGAACACCCTACGAAGCCGGCCAGAGATCGGCGGCAGAACCTGATAGCTGATCATCCTCCAAGCCTCGAGGGCAATCCATCCGGAGAGGATGAAGATCGCTAGGTAGAGAAAGAAGAACCTCTCGCTGTTGCCGGGATATCGCAATATGTCACCACCCAGTGCAAGCTGGCTGTACATGTAGACGGAGTAGATCGATGGACCGAGAGCTAGAACCGGTCCAGCCGTGCGGCCCCGGCGCACGAGAGACGCAGCGGCGAGACTCATCGGTACTGCAAAGATGAGCACAGCGATGTCACCTCCGCGGATCTGGTTCATCGCACCCGCCGAGACGTGATACCGGATCACGCCGGCGACAAGCGGTCCGAGCACAGCGACAACGGCGATGCCGAGTGCAAGCAGGACAAGTGAAGCGGCGAGCGACGTCTGTGTGCCGAGATGAGATGAGTGAACGCCTGGCCCGTAACGAAGGGAGCGTTGGCGGATCGACATACTCATGGGATCTCCTCTCTGGAGCAGGATCGTTCGGGGCCGTGAGATCGCCGACACGTGGGCGGCGTCGCTGCAGACAGCAGCAGCACCACCGCAAGGGCAGCCGTTGCGATCCCGAGCCACGATGTAGCTGTTGGAAAGACAGAGGAAACAAAGAGGTAGTCCTGAGACATCCCCCAGACCAAGATCCCGATAAGTCCGATGCCGGCAAACGCCTCACCAAATCGTGCAAAGCGGGCTCGCCGGGCCAGTGGAGCCACAGCACGGTGCCCTGACCGCAGCTTGGTGCCGACGCGCCACAACTGCCACAGCGATACCAGCAGCACGGAGCCGACCAAGAGCCACGTCGCTCTCGTTGCCGCGACAATGTTCGAAAACCCGACGGGACCAAGACCGCTTGCCTCGGTCCACATCAAGAGAACATGAGCGATCAGGGGCCAGCTCCGCTGGCTGTTGGAAACTATCACGATGCCATCACCGGTCTCCGGGATTCCGTGGAAGTCGGTCATCCACCCGCTCCCCTGACCCCCGTGCCACACCACACGTTCACCCGAGGGCAGATCCTCGACGAAGTAACCCAGTCCGTACGCGGGCGTGACGAACCGAAAGAGTCCAGAAATCTTGACGGTGGGCGTATACATCTGCTCGATGCTGCCGAGTTCAAGAACCGCGGAAGCGGACGATGACGGAGCCGCCATCCCTGCAGAGACGAATCGACCGAGATCTTCCACCGTGGTGAAGAGCCCTCCTGATGCCTTTGCAGGGTACACATACGGCGGCACCGGACGACCGCGGAGGTCGTAACCGGTCGGCACTGCGCGAGCGAAGTCCTCGCTCCATGCAAACGATGAATCGCTCATCCCGAGAGGCTGAAGAACCTCCCTATCCATGTACCGGGCGAAGTTCTCGCCGGTAACCTCCTCAATGACAAGCTCCAGCACATCGAATCCGACATTCGAGTAGGAGAAAGACGTCCCCGGCTCGCGAACGAGGTGCGCTTCCTGCAAGAGATTCTCGTCGAGGGTCGGGACATTGTCATGCGGAGAGTATTCGACACCAATGGTGCCAAGCGGCATGCCGGCAGTGTGGCTGAGAAGTTGACGCAACGTAAGGTCGTCGTCGGGGAACCCATTGTTTGCAAGAGCAGACCGGCGCAGGTAGCCGGCCACCGGATCGTCGAGGTCAACGAGACCTCGTTCGACAAGACGCATGACGCCCCACGCAGTGACAGACTTGGAGATCGACTCTGCGCGGACGACAGCCTCAACCGTCATCGGATCCGCTGCGTCGACGTTGGCGTATCCGTACGCATTGGACCAGACGAGCGTACCGTGCTGAACCAACGCTACCCCGACCCCGGGCACGTCGTAGGTCGCCATCAGTTGCGGGATCCGCACATCGAAGTCGGCGATTGTGCGACCCAGAATCTGCTCGTCGGCAAGCTCCGACACAGATCCCGCCGCTGGAATCGAATCGGCGATCACGACGACGGACACGAGCGCCCACGCGATGAGGCCATAGATCCGCAGGCGGGATGCACTGGCAAGCATGGTCTGTGGCCAACGCGCCATCGAACTCTCCACCGGAGCGAACACCGACGACATCTTCAATGTACACCCGTGGCCCGTAGCAGGGAAGGGACTTCTGGAGGTGAGAGGATTTGAACGCCTGACACCTTGTATGGCATGCAAGATAGGGGGTTCACCACCTGGCGAAACAGCTGAAGACCTCTATGGGAATCGGGTCTTCGTCTCTCAGCACCTCTCGTCGATCTCGTGGATGGTGAACTCCTCGCGAACTTCGCACGGATTCGGACGGATCCAGCAAAATGGGGTTCCGCCGTTTTGGGTCGACGTCAGGACTCGCGGCGGAGGTGAGCCTCGAGCACCGCCAGGACAACGATGTCCTTGGGACGTCCGGCGGCACGCTTCGAGGCAACCACGTCCTCGAGTGAGGCGACCGGCACCCGGGCGGCGCCAACCACGAGAATCGATGCATGTTCCCTCAGCGTCGGATAACCGTCGGGAAATCCCGCAGGGGCAAGACACAGATCGAGGGGCCCATAGTCGGTGATCAGAGTCATCGTCTCGACCTCACGGAGCATATCGGGGTGCGGATCGAAGGGCACACCATCGGGGTCCCCCTCGACCCGAAGACGGGCACCGAGTTCCCGGAGCGCCTCGGCGAGGTTAGACAGATTGGCCTTGTCGTTTGATGGGCAGATATCGATATCAATCGTGGCGTGCCCGGTGTCGTGGAGCCGAGCTGCCATTCCACCGATGATCACGAACCTCACGCCATGGTCGATCAGGACCCGGCAGACGGTGGCCACACGGTCGTCGCTGAGCTCAGGCGGCATCGCTCGCCAGGCGGTAACCCTGTGCGCGCAATCGCTGCCTGGTCGCGTCATCGAGGGTCTGTTCCCATTCCGCGAGGACCCGGTCGTGATCGTCGCGTTCGACCAGATCCAGGCGCAGCTCGAGACCGGCCCGGTCCAGCATTCGCAACAGCGTGGGCATCGTCGGTTGCCGACGACCCGACTCGTACGCCGACAGTGTCGGCTGTGCGATTCCGACGAGATCCGCGAATGCCGTCTGCGACAACCCGAGTCGAAGGCGCGCCAACCGAAGCAGCGACCCGGCAACCTGCTCTTCAACCGTACTCATAGGTCATAGCATATCGTCTATGACCTCCAAAGACAAGGTTCCTCGCCTCTAGCGTCGGCGACAAGAGGCGATCAGGGGTGTTGCGGCTGCCACCGAACCGGAGGAACCGTGCGTTGTCGAGCTCTTTGGCGCTCATCGATCGTGGCATCCTCCGCCTTTTCTCATCTCACGGGATGCAGAACCAGAGACGCGCCACCTAACAACCAGAGACGGGCAGCGGTTTCGAGGCCCGACAGGGACTCGACATCTTGAACCAGGAGTTGCGAAGCAAGCTCCCAAGGAACGCCAAAGGCGTTCCCGCTCTATTTGTGGAGCTGAGCGGATTTGAACCTGAATCCTCAAACCCCGCACCGCCGAATGTTCTCCCGGCGTCCATGACCAGAGACGCGAACTCTTGGAAACCAGAGGAAGGTAGCGGTTTCGAGGCCGAATAGGACTCGAAACCACGCGGAGAGACCCGCTCTATTTGTGGAGCTGAGGGGATTTGAACCAGCCCACAAGGCATCGACCACGAAGTGTCGATACAAAGAAGTTGCCCGTCGCCGACGAAAAGGAGGCGAAAGAGCAACGCACGTTCAGCAAAGCTGAACCGCGGTTCCCGCCGCACAAGATCGGCGAGACGGGAAACCAGAAGCAGGAAGCGAGAACACCGAAGACGTTCCCGCTCTATTTGTGGAGCTGAGGGGATTTGAACCCCTGACCCCTTGCATGCCATGCAAGTGCTCTGCCGAGCTGAGCTACAGCCCCGAGTATGGGCATCGGCCGAAACCGACGGTGAAGTGTATCAGGCTTCCTGGGTGACCGGTTCGACCTCGATGATGGGAGCATCGGCCCAGAGCCGCTCGAGGCTGTAGTAGGCCCGGGTCTCCTCATCAAAGATATGAATCACGATGTCGCCGTAGTCGAGCAAGACCCAGCGGGCGGCGTCGAGTCCCTCGCGACGAACGGGGTGATAGTCGAGGCGCTCCTTGAGCTTCAGCTCAATCTCCCCGGCGAGGGACTTCACATGACGGTTCGAGGTCCCGGTCGCGACGAGAAACATGTCGGTGACGGGCATCAACTCGGACATGTCGAGCATGGCGACGTCGAGACCCTTTTTGTCCAAGACCGCGGCAGCGGCCACTTGTGCAGCTTCGATGGAATCGCGATGTGCGCTGATGTTATTAACCCTCTCCAGAATCGATGTCCTGTCCCACAATAATACTGATATCCACAACACCGGAAGGGGTATCCAATTCCAGCAACACCTCACTCACCGCCAGGATGCGCGCAATCTCCTCTGCGGAGCGCTGCTGCGACCGTCCCTGGGCGACCACCAATGTCTTCTCAAAATCGAAATTATCGGCGTTGTCGGTTCGTACGATTCTGAACCCGTTCCGAATGAGCGCTTCCGCAACAGACCGTGTTGCTTGAATCCGTCCATTCCCGTTGAGAAGTTCGACACGAGGCCGCGGCTCGTCGAAAAGCTTTAGCGACGGCACACGCGAGGTCACAAACGCCTCGGCATCCGCACCGCTGAGAACGAATCCCTCCCCGGCGGACCCGGTGGCAACGGGTACCGCGGGTACCAGCACGACGCGCGGATTCTGTGCGAGGGCGCCGAGCACGTCGGCTTTCACGCCCACACCGGCGAGCAAGCCGGCAACACCCGGACGGCGGCGAATCTCCCCGAGGATCGCTTCCCAGGCACTGCTCTGACGTTGAGTCCAGCTCAGGAGGTCACTTTCCCCGCGCTCCAAGAGCAGCATTTCGATCTGCGACCCGTCGAACAGTTGCCCCCCGGCGTCGAGCACAACCCGCGTCGCTCCGGATTCGTCACGTACCGTCAACGCCGACGATACGTCAACCTCAATCGGTGAAGCCAGAGCGGCTGCAATGTCTCCAGGGCCGAGCGCAAGGATGCTGTCGATGCGGGCACCCAGAAGGTTCTCGATGGTTACCCGAGCCAATTGTTCGTCCTCAAACCGCATCGTTTCGGATATGCGAAACTCCCCGAATCCTGGGAGCAGCGTGAAGATGGAGTTGGGGATGATCGCAAAGACCGGCTTCCCATCTTCAGCCACGGACCCGAGAACGATCGACGCGGCCGACCCGTCGACGTTCTGCACAACAATAAGCAGCGACGCAGAATCTCCGAGCGATACAGCGCCGGGAACCACAGGCGCGACCGTTGCTGCCTCATCCTGGAGCGTCGTCGCCCATTCATCCCACCGGTCAACTAACCACGGGAACGCGGCCCCGACCAGGGCAACGAGAAACAACATCGTCCACAGCACACTCGCAAGGGGGCTGCGATTACGAGCCATCGCGATACACCTCATGCTCGCGAATGTATGCCCATACCTTCTCGCGGACGAGAAACCGAAGACTCCTGCCGTCGCGGCCACGCTTGCGCAGCATCGTTCCAGAAAGGTAGACATCCGGCGTATCAAGCCACACGTAGTTCCAGCCGGCAATGACGGCGTCCACATCGCGACGCTCATCTCCGGGGCGAGGGACGATGGCGATGCGGGCCCGATCGCGCACGTCCTCGGCCCGTTGCCATGTTGGAAGTCCACGCGCAGCATCCGCACCGAGGATCAGGGTTATCTCGTCGTCGACGGGGAACATTTCCAGAGTATCAATCGTGTACGTCCAGCCAGGCCTGTTGACCTCGACATCGGACGCCTCGAAGTATGGAATGTCCTGAACGGCGAGTTTCGTCATTTCCCAGCGATGATGCGCAGGCGACACCTGCCGCCCCGCCTTCTGCCACGGGTGGCCATTGGGGACGTACGTGACAATATCGAGACCAAGGTCCCGATACGCCGCCTCTCCCGCAAACATATGCGCGAGATGTGGTGGGTCGAATGTTCCCCCGAGGATTCCGCGTTGCACGACGCGCAGGATACTTGCTGTAGCGGCCTCTGCCCATCACAGCACCTATCGCCGCTGCGAACCGACCGCTATCAGGGAGCTAGGTAGGGTCGGACCGAGAGTGCAGATCCACACAGCAATATCCTCATCGGGTCGCGGTACTGCCCACCAAGTCGCAACGAAAGATGCAGGGCCGCAACAGATCGGTCTACACCCGACTCTCCGAGAGTCACTCCCGCGGCAACCACATCACCACGTCTCACGGCGCGACTGGTCAAGTATGAGTAGGACGTGCGAAGACCACGGCCGTGATCGACCGTGACTGTCATCACGCTGGCGACGGTGCCCGAAAACGATACGGTCCCACTCAGCACCGCCCGCACCGGCGTACCGATGGGAGCTGCGAGGTCGACACCCCAATGACCGGCGTACCGACCGACCGGGGCGTACGTCCGCGCCACGTCGCCACCGGGAACGGGGATGACCTGACCGCATGACCCGTAACCACCGGAAGAGAGCAACAGTGCGGCCACAATGACCACATATCGCATGCGGACCTTTCTTGCCCTCCGGAGTCACCATACTGAACAGACTGTGGCGACGGAACCCATACGGCACAGAGATTTGCGGCTTGCTATGGTCGAGTACATGACTACAGCACATAGCTCCGGCGCACACATTCACTACACCGACCACGGCGGCGA
>BDTL01000077.1 GCA_002898115.1 bacterium BMS3Bbin02
GCCCGCGAAGGCCTCTCCATGAAGACGCTGATGCGTGATCCGAGCGCTGGAGTCATGCATGCCGCGATCTACTACGGATTCCTCGTACTCTTTCTGGGTACTCTCACCCTCGAGATCGATCACCTCCTCCCGACCAACGTCCAGTTCCTCAACGGTCGTGTCTACCAGGGGTACTCGCTGATCCTGGACATCGCCGCGGTCGTGTTCCTTGCCGGAATCGCTATGGCGTATGTGCGGCGTTACATGACCAAACCATGGCGAACGCGATCCAAAACCCGCCCTGAAGATTTCTGGATACTTACCTTGCTCGCGTCGATAGGCATCTCCGGTCTTCTTGTGGAGGCGGCGCGTATTCAACTCATCGGGGTGCCCGAGTGGGAGAGCTGGTCATTTGTCGGCATGGCGCTCGCCGGTCTCATTCCGGCATCGGTGGCGTCGGGTCTTCATCAGGTGTTCTGGGCGATCCACGCCGTCTTGTTCCTCGTGTTTCTCGTTATGTTGCCGACCACCAAGCTTCGTCACGCCGTGACATCACCCGCCAACATGGCTCTCGGCCCGCGTGAGCGCCCCAAGGGCGCGATGCGCGAAATGCCAAACCTGCTCGAAGCGGAAGATATCGAGACGGTCGGTGCTTCGGTTATTGCGGACTTCACGTGGAAGCAGTTGTTGGACACTGATGCGTGCACGACCTGTGGTCGCTGTACCGCGGTCTGTCCGGCGAACATAACGGGCAAACCGCTCGATCCTCGAGAGATCGTTCTCAAACTCGGCGAGGTCGCCGCCCGGTCCGGCAGCCCCGCGGTATCTCCTCCGGTGGGTGTCGATGCCGGTATCACGGTCACTTCCGACAACGTCTTCGAGCGGATCACGTCCGAAGAGCTGTGGGCTTGCACGACATGCCGTGCTTGCGATGAGGCCTGTCCGGTCGACATCGAGATCGTCGACAAGATTCTCGACATGCGTCGCTATCTCTCCCTCATGGAGGCTGATTTCCCATCTGAGTTAGGCAAGGCATACATCAATCTTGAGAACCAGTCGAATGTCTACGGCATGAGCCAGGCCACCCGTGGCGATTGGACCGATGAACTCGATTTTGAGGTGAAGGTTCTCGGTGACGCAGGAGTGCAAGCCGAGTATCTCTACTGGGTCGGGTGTGCCGGGAGCTTCGATGATCGCAACCGCAAGGTCACGATTTCGACCGCCAAGCTGCTCCACAAGGCGGGTGTCGACTTCGCGATCCTCGGCCCGCGTGAGCTTTGTACCGGTGATCCGGCACGGCGCACCGGGAACGAGTACGTCTTCCAGGGGCTGGCGCTTCAGAATATCGAAACGCTCAACGACCTCGGCATCACCAAGCTCATTACCCAATGCCCGCACTGTTTTAACACCATGCAGAACGAGTATCCGCAGTTCGGAGGCCACTACGACGTTATGCACCACTCGGAGTTGTTGATGAGCCTTGTCGACGAGGGTGCGTTGACGCCGAAACATGATTCATCCAAGACGATCACCTATCACGACCCCTGCTATCTGGGGCGACACAATGACGTGTATACGGCACCGCGCGGCCTTGTAGATATCGCCGGCGGCCGCGTCGAGATGGAGCGCAACGGGACGGGCTCATTCTGCTGTGGCGCCGGTGGTGGGCGTATGTTCATGGAGGAGCGCACCGGTAAGAAGGTGAACATCGAGCGGACAGAGGAGGCCCTCGCCACCGGAGCCGATGTGATCGCTACCGGATGTCCCTTCTGTTACATCATGATTGACGATGGTGTGAAGGAACTCGGCAACGAGGATGTCGAAGTAAAGGATCTCGCGATCCTTCTCGACGAACAGACCTCTACCTAACCTCCGGGCTCTCTCGCGTACAACTCGCCATCCGAGCCGGGTGTATTGCGGTGACCAGACCGGTCGTGCTATTTGAATATAGACACCGCATGACACTCAAGCGTTTTCGCTGTTTCGCCGATGACTCTGGAGAAGTTATTGCTGTTACTTGGAGGGCTTCGAAAATGAGTTGTGTAACGTGCGGTGGCGAGGGATCCGTTCGCAGGGATGCTGCCGTCTACTGCACGAACTGTGCGACGCGTCTTGACTGGGGTTCAATGCTGGAAGCGATACAAGACCCTCGCGGCAAGAGCTCACCGATCAACTTCGACCTGCCGAAGGACGATTCCGTCTCGCCGGTCGTTCCGTTGGGTGAGCTGGTCGGTGTACCGGTAGGAAATGAACCGATGCCTTCGCCGACACCATTCATCGCCTCTTCCCTACCGTCAGGTGAGGCGGTTTCGCCCTTTGCGGTCCTGCATGGTGAGGCAAAACCGCGGGTTGCCGACCAAACCGAGACTCTTGTCGATGATTCAATGTTGCAGGCCATCGACGAGCTCACAAAGAGCCTGGAGGCTCTGCCGTCCGCTGAAGACGTACGGACTCAGTACGCGTCTGCCGAGGGCGACGCTGTTGAACGATATGCCATCGATCCCGCGCTTGCACGTGTATCGCATGTGGATCCATCCACAAACGAATCGGTGCGGGCCCCTCGGTACGCGGCGCCGGAGCCGGCGGTCGTAGCCGGAGCGATCGACAACGGGCAGAAGGCCGACCCCTTCGGATAGAGCGGGGATCTTGCCCCGTTACTTGTCCTGACCTACCGCGAACCCGCTCATGAACGGTTTCTGCATGAGGATGAACACAAGTCCAGGAGGAATCGACGCGAGGACAGCGGCGAGCATCAAGGGTCCGAAGTTAAGGGATCCGTCGATGTTCGTCAGCGTCTGAAGTGCAGCCTGGACGACCTGCTTTGACTCATCTCGAATGATGAGGCTGGGCCACAGGAACATGTTCCACGTGTACACGAACTGGATGACAAACAACGCTGCAATGACATTCCACGAGAGCGGAATCAGCACCTTGAGCAGGAACTGTACGGGCGAGGCACCATCGATCTGAGAGGCCTCAAGCAACTCTGTGGGCATGTTCGCAAAATGTTGTCGGAACAAGAATGCTCCGGTCGCCGATGCCAGGAAAGGCACGACCAACGCAGCCATGGTGTCCTGCCATCCGAAACCGCCAACCAACCGAAACATTGCAAGGATCATGACCTCCGTCGGCATCATCAAGGTGATGAGGACGAGGCCAAACACGATCCACTTGCCGCGAAACTTGAAGTACACGAACGCCAGACCGGCCAGGAGCGAGAGGACTGTTTTGCCCGTGGTCACGAGGATGGCCTGCTGCAATGAGTTCCACATCGCTCCGGCGAAGTCACGTTTTACCCACACCGCTTCAAAGTTCTTGGCGAGAGCGGACCCGGGCGTGAACTGGAACGCGTACGTTTCGGCGTTCGTTTGAGTGGCGACCAACATTGCGTACAACAGTGGGAACGCAATGATGAGCGCAGTGATGGTGAGACCGATGTGGTACGGCCAACGACGACCGCGGAAGAACGTCTTCTGCCGAACCCCTGGTGCAAGACCCTTCATCACGAACCCCCGTAACTGACGCGTTCGCCGCTGGTCCTGAACTGCCACAGCGTGACACCAATAACAGCGAGGAACAGGAGAACTGACTGTGCGGCACCGCGACCGAGGTCACCGTTGTTGACGCCCACCCGGATGATTTCGTAGATCGCCACCGATGTCTTGCCGGCGGGAGCGCCCTTCGTCATGAAGTCGATGGTTCCGTACACCTCAAAGAAGGCGTACGTCAGGTTGGTGACCAGCAGGAAGAACGTGATCGGCGACAAGGCGGGCAGCACGATCTTGGTGAACCGCTGACGAGCCGAGGCGCCGTCGATGAGAGAAGCTTCCACCTGATCAATCGACACTGTCTGCAACCCTGCGAGATAGAAGAGGATGTTGTACCCGATGATCTTCCAACTGCTTGCCAGGATGATTGCCATCTGCGCCAGGATCGCGCTTTCGCGATAGTTCGGGACGTCGATTCCAAACCATGATTCCATTGTGTAGGTGAAGATTCCCGCATTCGGGTCGAAGATCATAAAGAAGAGGAGGCCGGCGACTGCCGGGGAAATCGCGTACGGCCAGATGAGAAGTGTGCGGTAGACGCCGCCGCCCTTGATCTGACGGAAGGCGAGATAGGCGATTGCGAGGCCACCGACCATGCCGAAGACGACGATGCCAACCGAGATGATGACGGTGTTGAGGTAGACAGGACGGTAGGCGACCTGCCCTCCTCCACCGGCGGAGAACATGGCGTAAAAGGCAACGAAGGCCGAGAGCATCGCGACCACCGATGTGATGTCTGCACCACGTCGGCTCCAGGTGTCCGGGGTCGAGCGCGTGACCCAGAGACGGGCCGCGTAGATGAATCCGATTGCGAGCAACGGGTACGCAACGAGGCGAACCGGGTCGGTGATCAAGAGTTCCGAGAAGTTTCCAAAGCAGACGTCCTTGGACCTTGGCGCCCCGAGTCGAGTCAGCTTTGATGAAAGAGTGAAGGTCTGAATTGCCGGTGTGTAGAGGAACACCGCCAGAATGATCAGAGTGGGCGAGAGGAGTAACCAGGGCACCCACCATCCCATGCGATAACCACCGGTGCGAATCTCTCCGGCGACTCCACCACCTCCGGTCTTTTTGCCATCAAGCTTGTCAAAGACCGACTGCGTAATGATGAGGGCGAGCCAGGCGCCACCTGCCATCAGGGCCCAGGCTAGGACGTGGTCAACACCGGAGGTTTCTTCGGCGAAAGCGCACTGACCCATGCCGATCGGTGTGACAGCTGCTCCGACGACTGCTGCGGCCGACGCGATGCCGTATCGAGCCACGGATGGGCTGTCCGACTTTCTCCAAACAAAGAGGGGTCCGAGAAACGCCGCGACAATCAGACCGGCAATCAACATAGATCTACAGCTCTCATCGAAGTCCCATCGGGTTCTGAGAAAAGGGGCGGGGCGTCTGCCCCACCCCTTGACTCATCTGCTCTCTAGTTGCCGAAGAGCGATTCGTATTCGGAAAGTGACTTGTTTGCTTCCTCGTTGGCTTGTCCCAAACGGGTAGCAACATCAAGGTCGTTCACGAGGATGTCCTCGATCGCGATCGTGAGGATGTCACGGATTCCGACGAAGTTGCCGATCAACGCACCGAGCGAAGCTGGTGTGTTCGCTGCTGCGGCGAGCTGGTCAGAGGCCACCTTGGCGTTCGGCTCCGCTTCGTACCAACCCTCGGCGTTAAGCAGATCCACGGCGTCTTCGGTGATCGGGACGTACCCGGTCAGCTGATGCCATGCGGCTGCATTCTCAGGGTTCGAGAAGAAGTTCATGAACGCAAGTGCGCCGTCTTCCTTCGTGGTGTCCATGCCGTCGAGCATCCAGATGGTTGCTCCACCAATGAGGTTGCCGACATACGGCACGTTCTCGTTGCGTGGCATGAAGCTCGCAAGGAGCTCGAAGCCGAGGTCCTTGGCTTCTTCCGTGTGGATGACGGTATCGGAGCTTGAGTCCACCATCATTGCGAGTTCGCCGGCGAGGTATGCGCTATCGACACCACCCCAGTCACGCTGCTGACCGGTGTAGGTGTAGTAACCCTTGTCGGCGAGATCCTTCCACCAGCTGACATAGTCAATCATGCCCTTGGAGTTGAGGAACACCTCGGTTGCACGGCCGGAACGACCGTTGTCGTTGTTAGCGAGAAGCTCGCCCTGCTGACCAAGGCTCTGCTCAGCGAACCACGAGTGGTTCGGCCATGAGATACATCCGCTTGGAGCGTCTGTCATTGCCATGACCTTTTCACAGGCAGCAGTTACTTCGCCCCAGGTCTCCGGTGGCTTGGTCACGCCCGCAGCGTTCAAGATGTCCATGTTGGACAAAAGCACGGTGCTGGATGTGTTCCAAGGCATTGAGAACAACTCGCCGTCGATTGTGTAGTAGTCGCGGGCTGCGCTCACGACGTTGTCGAGCACTACGGGCTCGCCGAGGATCTCAGTACGGCCGCCGATTGCTTCGGTGACTGACTTGAAGATCTTGTTACCGCTCGAGTCCACCGCATCAAGTGCTTGCCGGGTGGCAGCCTCGAAGAAGTGGATGAGCGCTGGCGGCTCACCGCTGTCCACAGCGAGAACGGCTGCATCGAATACGTCGTTGTAAGACGCAAACGATGTCACCTTGACGTTGTATTCAGGGTGGGCTGCATTGAACTCTGCTGCTCTGTCCTGAGCGAAGCCGAGTCGCTTCTCATCAGAAAAAGCAACCCAGAAATCAATGTCTATGGGCTCGCCGCCGCCAGGCGCCTCAGTGGCGGCAGGTGTGCCGCCGCCGGCGTCGGCAGCAGTGGTCGTGGTGGCATCAGCGCCGCCTCCACAGGCAGCAGCAACCAGTGCGATTGCAGCTGCCAAGACCATGAGTCGGTACTTCATGTATATCTCCTTTTCAATACCCGGCACGTGGTGCCGGGAGAGCTCGGTTCGCGCACATGCGACCAAGCGTGGCGTCGATGCTAGTCAGTCGCGACAGGCAAGGTGCAAATCCGGCGTCATTCCACCAGAGCCTGGAACATTGCCTGCATCCATTTGCTAATCACAGTTTCGGAGGTCGATGACGCCAAGGACTCAATCGCCGGTTCGGTGAGGTCTCCGAGGCGTTCTCGCCTGTCGGTGTACAACGCCTTGGCGTACGCAGGCGGGAACTCGGGGTGTCCCTGCACACCGACGAGACCGGGTCCGAACTCCACCAGGAAGTTTGGACAGTGGTCGCTCGAACCAAGAACGGTCGCCCCGTCCGGGAGTGCGACAACCTGGTCCTGGTGGAGCATGATCAGCGAGATGGTGTCCTCGTGTGGCCGCATCCATGGTCTCTTCCGGATCACCTGCATGGCATGAACACCGACACCCCAGCCCCGATCGGAGCGCTTGACCGCTCCACCGAGTGCGGTCGCCATGACCTGGAGGCCAAAGCAGATCCCAAAGATCGGAACCGATTCCTCCGCTGCCGTTCGTACGAACGACTCAAGATCCCGAATCCACTGCTTGTCCTCATACACCGATGCCGACGATCCCGAGATGATGTAGGCATCGCAAGTTTTCGGTCGGTCGGGGAGTTCGTTGGCATAGGCGTCAAACACAACGAGTTCTGCAGAGTGTTGTTCGAGCATTGTCGCGACCATCTTCTGATAGTCGCCTGCGATTGACTCAAACTGGTCGAGGACGTGATCACACTTGAGGAGACCGATCCGCATGTCAGGTGTTCCCTATGAACACGGTCTTGTATTCGCTGTAGTGATCAAGCGCGACCATCCCCTGTTCCCGGCCCACTCCACTGCGTTTCACGCCACCGAAGGGCGCCTCGATGTGCACACTTGAACTCGTATTGATCGAGATCATTCCGGTGTTGAAGGCGCGTGCGACTCGCATTGCTCGCCCGATGTCGCGTGTCCAAATCGACCCGGACAGCCCGTAGTCCGAATCATTGGCGATCGTCACAGCGCCAGCCTCATCGAAGAACGGCATGATCGCAACGACCGGACCAAACACCTCCTCACGCATGATCGACATTGAAGGCTGCACGTTGACGTAGACGGCGGGCGTGAGGAAATTGCCCCCACTGAGGTCACCGCCGAGACGGTCGCCACCGCAGACTTTCAGCGCTCCCTCATCCTCGGCTCGTTGCATGTGGTCCTCGACAGATGTGCGATGCAATGGAGTAATCAACGGTCCCATCTCGGTTATATCGTCAGTAGGTGCACCCACTGAGAGATCGGCGGTCCGCTCTGTGAAGGCTGCGACAAAACTATCGAATGCCGACTTCTCAACAAGGATGCGGCTTCTGGCACAGCAATCCTGGCCAGCGTTGTCGAAGACTGCCCAGATGGACGACTCAACGGCTTCGGACATGTCGGCATCCGCAAAGACAATCGACGCGGATTTACCTCCGAGTTCAAGCGAAACCCGCTTAATGTCATCGGCCGCATCTTTCATCACCCCTGCACCTACCTCGGTTGATCCGGTGAAGGAGATCTTGCGCACATCCGGGTGGGTGACGAGAGCGGAGCCCACAGAGGATCCCGGGCCCGGGACGACGTTGAACACACCCGGCGGAACACCCGCCTTGAGAGCGAGGTCACCGAGCATCAGCGCCGAGAGGGGGGTTACCCCTGCCGGTTTGGCGACAACTGTGTTGCCCATCGCCAACGCGGGAGCCACCTTCCATGCCAGGATGAGCATGGGAAAGTTCCAGGGAATGATGACCCCGACGACTCCGAGCGGCTCGCGGAACGTCAGCAGCGTTCCATCGGCGCGCGACGGAATCGTTTGGCCATGGAACTTGTCGATGGCGCCCGAGTAGAAACGGAAGGTTCTTGCAGCGGCGTCGACCTCTCCGAGGGCAGCCCCGATAGGCTTACCGGCGTTCGCTGATTCAGCCGCTGCCAGGGCATCGCGGTTCGCGGTGATTTCGTCTGCGATGTTTCCGAGAATGGCGCCGCGGTCGGCTGGTGCCATCGTGTGCCACGATCCGGTGGCAAACGTCTCTTTCGCTACAAGAACAGCTCGGTCGACATCTTCTCTGCCACCCACGGCGACCGATGAAATCGCTGATCCGGATGCAGGATCGACAATGTCTGCGACCCTGCCTGCTGCACTTGCGACACGCTCACCGTTGATGAGCAAGCCCTCAAAATCCACTGTCATGTCTACTCCGGGGTTACGTATGCGGCGGTGATGCCTCCGTCGACGAGGAATTCACTTCCCGTGATGTACGAGGAATCGTCCGATGCAAGGAACAGGGCGGACTTCGCCATTTCTTCGGCGAGACCGAACCGACCCATCGGGACATGGACCAGGCGCCGCTGCTTCTTCTCATCGGTGTCGAGGAACTTCATGAGAAGCTCTGTGCGCAGTGGGCCGGGACACAGTGCGTTCACTCTGACGCCCTCGCGGGCATGAACCACTGCGAGCTCTCGAGTGAGGGCAAGGACCGCACCTTTGGATGCCGTGTAGGCGACCTGTGGAGTGGCCGCGCCCAGATGGGCCACGAAGGATGCCGTGTTGATGATCGACCCGCCACCCGACCGTCGGATAGCGGGAATTCCGTATTTGCAGCCGAGGAAGACGCCCTTGGCGTTGACGTTCATCGTTAGGTCCCAGATGGCTTCGCTCGTATCCTGAGCGTTGCCGTCATCGCTGTGCATGATTCCAGCGTTGTTAAACATCACATGGAGACCGCCGAAGATGTCCTCGGCCATTGCGACCATCGCCGCCGAGTCGTCCGCCGACGAGACATCGGCACGCACCGGGATCGCCTGTCCGCCAGCCTTGACGACAGAGTCAGCCGTCAAAGCTCCTGAAGCTTCGTCGAGGTCGACGCAGACGACCTGTGCACCCTCCGATGCGAAAAGCATCGCTGACTCGCGGCCGATGCCGCTTCCGGCGCCGGTTACTAGCGCGACTTTCCCTTGTAGGCGACTCATTGTCTTGTCCGTTTCGTGTAGGGGAGATGGGCGGTAGATCGTGCGTGGAGGGGTCTGTTAGATGCGGTCGAAGTACCGGGCACGTTCCCAGTCGGTGACAGCGGCATCGTAGGCTTTGGCCTCGTCGGTGTAGAAGTGCGTGTAGTGGTCATGGACGTCAGCGCCGAACGTGGCCCGGACGAAATCGCTGTCGGCGAATA
>BDTL01000078.1 GCA_002898115.1 bacterium BMS3Bbin02
CGTGGAGGGGTCTGTTAGATGCGGTCGAAGTACCGGGCACGTTCCCAGTCGGTGACCGCGGCATCGTAGGCTTTGGCCTCGTCGGTATAGAAGTGTGTGTAGTGGTCATGGACGTCAGCGCCGAACGCGGTTCGGACGAAATCACTGTCGGCGAATATGCCAACAGCGGTCGTGAGGGTGTTCGGAACGCTGGGCAGATCCTGCGCTGCGTAGACGTCGCCGGAGAACATCGGCGGTGGTTCGATTTCGTTCTCGACTCCGTCGATACCCGCCGCAAGCGCCGCGGCATACACGAGGTACGGATTTGCATCAGCACCGGGGATTCTGCACTCGATGCGTAGGCTCGAATCTGATCCAACGATGCGGAACCCTGCGGTCCTGTTGTCGTAGCTCCACGCAATGTTCGTCGGTGCCCACGACGCCTCCTGAAAACGTTTGTAGGAGTTCACCGTCGGGGCGAGGAAGGGCATGAGGGCTTCGACATGTTTCATCCAGCCACCAAGAAACTGAGTAAAGGTGTTTGAGCAGCAGATCGGACCGATCTCGTTTCCACCGCAGAACACGTTCTCGTCGCCGTTCCACACGGACAGATGAACATGGCAGCTCGAACCCGCCTGGTCGCCGACAGGTTTCGCCATGAACGTGGCACTGACACCGAGCTGGTCAGCGGTGTCCTTCATCAACAGTTTCATGATTGTGTGGCGGTCCGCCATCTCGAGAACCTCGGCGTACCGGATGTTCATCTCGTGTTGACCGAACCCGGTCTCGCCCTTGGAATTCTCCACCGGAATTCCCGACGCGGCCAGGTGGCGTCGCACGGTTCCGTTGTAGAACTCCTCGCGAGCTCCTTGCATGAGGTGGTAGTCCTCTGAGTACCAACTCACCGGCGTGAGATCTCGGTGGCCGTTACTTGCGGCGTCACGGTACGACTCTTCGTAGAGGTAGTACTCAAGCTCCGATGCCGCTTTTGCCGTAAGGTCGAGCGCTGCAAGCCTCTCGATCTGGCGCCGGAGGATTGAGCGTGGGGCGACGGGAACGTAGTCATTGGTGGTGTCGTCGATGAGGTCGCATAACACGATCGCGGTCGATGCCAGCCAACTCGCGACTCGTAGCGTTGTCATGTCGGGCACCATGTGGAAGTCGCCGTAGCCGAGTTCCCAGTTGGAGTAGCGATATCCGGGGACCGGTTCCATTTCCATATCGACCGTGAGGAGATAGTCGCACCCGTGGGTTCCGGCGCCGGCGACGTCGTCAAGAAAGAACGTTGCATCGAACCGTTTCCCGTGGACGCGACCGTAGTGGTCGGTGAAAGCAACAATCACGGTGTCGATGTCACCGGTTTCCACCAGCGCGGTGAGCTCATCGATATCTAAAATCCCGCGTGTCTTGCCCATCGAAACTCTCCGGTCCGTTTGCTCTCTTTAGAACACGACGATAGCAATCACCGGAGTTCAGGCATATGGCGCAGACCAATTCCTGGTGGTGTCGATCACCCTTCGCGGTGACTGAGGAGTCCGTTGGACAGTCCCTGGCACCCATTGTGCGGAGGGTCGCTACTGCGGCGCAGTGTTGAACGGAGTCACGACCGGCGGTGGTCTCGGCTCTGCTATTCCGATAGGGGGAGTGACGAACCCTCGCCCTGGCGAGGTGGAGCGCATCGTTGAAAACCCAAACGACGGTATGAATTAACAGGCTCCAATGGCGCTAGGGAAGACTGGCAGAGCGCTGGAGGAACGCTGCCATCTGTTCCCGGGTGACCGGTGAATCCGGGCAGAAGCGGTCGTTGGTCGGGGGGTTGCATCCCTTGGTGATTCCCGCCTCGGCGAGCGCCTCGATGGCCGACAGATGAACCGATCCTGCGGTGTCGAGGAACCTGCCTTGTGTGCCGGCGGGTAGATCCAATGCACGCGTGAGGAACGTTGCCATCTGCCCTCGAGTCACGGGGGAGTCCGGGCAGAAGCGGTCGTTGGTCGGGGGGTTGCATCCCTTGGTGATTCCCGCCTCGGCGAGCGCCTCGATCGCCGAAGTATGAACCGAACCGACCGTGTCCGTGAACGACGCGCCGGACCCGGCTGGGAGGCCGAACGCGCGGACGATGAACGTTGCCATTTGGCCGCGAGTAACGAGTGCGCCCGGGCAGTAGCGGTCGTTGGTCGGGGGGTTGCATCCCTTGGTGATTCCCTGGTTTGCGAGCCACTCGATCGCATCGAAGAACACGTTTTCTGTGGACACGTCGATGAAGCGACCCCCGGGGATATCTGTCCTGGGTCCGTAGGTCGGTAGAGGCGTTCCGAGCTCGATCGCTCCCATGTCCGGTGCTCCGTTGAGGGCGGTGCCGTCGTTGAGGTTGCGAAGCGGTATGCCTGCGTCAACGACACTCGATGTCCCCACGGGGCGGAGGTCGTACGCACCCGCGGCAACATTCCAGTTGCTTGGGAGGGTGGCGTTGGTGAGATCACCGAAGTTGATCGTGATGCCGTTGTCCTCGACACCTGTGGGGAGGTCACCGACGGAGTCGTAACGTACGTTGTTCCACTTGAACAGGGGTGGACTTGTCCGCGTCGTGCCCCACGCGTTGTAGTCGAAATCGCGGAACCCTTCGTCGGGCGTGGTGGTGAATTCGAAGGCGTACTCGGTACCGAGGAAGATGTTGTTCCGCAGGGTTGCGTTGCGCCACATCGATCCCGCATCACCGTATCCGTTGCCGGTCTTGACACCGGTGTTCTGGGCGACAATGAATCCAGTAGTTTGGTTGTGCATTTTGATCGGTTCGCTCTGGATGTTGAACAGTTCGTTCCGAAAAATGTACGCAGGACCGCCTGCGATCGGTTGGACGGAGACTCCCATCCTGGCGTTGGTGACACGGTTGTTCCAGACGCGGACGTTGGCCTCGTTGTAGTCGATCTCGATTCCGTCATCGACGCAGAAACGTGCGTCGTTGCCATACACGTCGTTGCCCCATGAGCGGCCGGTGAATGGTTGCAGGGACACACAATCGCCGAAGTACTGGACCGTGTTGTAACACACGACGTTGCCGGTTCCCCGCAGGTCAATACCGCGTTCACCGGGTATGCCGGTATTGGGCCACACCGTTCTGCCGACGATGACGTTGTCACACACCGTCTGGTTCATTTCGTTGGCGGCGTCCCGCCGGTTGAGGACCCCGTAGTCGACGTCGGTGATCTTGTTGTTGGAAATGACGATGTTCTGTGTGTGCTGGGCGTCGACGCCCCAACGACCGTTGCGGATTGTGAGGTTCTCAATGATGATCCAACTCAATGGACCGCCGGTGTCTCCAATGGTGACGACCCCGCGGTTCGTGTCCGCGCCGTCGATGATCGCCTCTCCATTCGTCGGGCCACGGAACACGATCGGATTGTCCGGCTGGCCGGACCGCTGGATTGTGACGGGGCTGTACATGCCCGCGGCGATGTCGAAGACGTCTCCGGGCTGTGCGACATCGGCGGCTGCCTGGAGTCCGCGAAACGGGTCACCTGCGGTTCCGGCACCGCCCCCGCTGCCGGGGATGACATATCGGACCGTCGGGTTGGAGCTTGCTGTCGGCACTGACCGTGTGGTGCCCTCCACGAGTCGGGTTTCCGATCCGCCGTCGGGGTCGGTGAGTGTGAGCTCCAGCTCGTAGGTCGTGGCCGGCGCGAGGAACATCGCGCTTGCTCCCCACTGGTCGAGGTTGAGGGGGCTGCCCTGGACGATGATCGTCGGGTAGGCCCGGACCGCGTCGGCGCCCTCCCGCCAGGTTGAGGTACCCTTCACCCGGAAACGCATCGTCATGGTCGAGTTGAGATTGGTGTCGCCCGAGACGGTCCAAGTCACGCCCAGGTTGACGAAGGTGGCGTCAACACGGGTGGTGCCGGGTTCGATGGGATCGCCGGTCGCGGCTTGCACGGTGGTGGCGGCCGTTGCGACGAGCGCAAGAGAAAGTGCGAGTCGAAGAAGTAAAGCCATGCGGAGAAGCCCCTTTATCGTGGTTCCTACCCCGATCGCCCTGGGGAAAACCCTACCGCATTTCTCCATTTCCGCAAGAAACTGTTTCCGTTCTGGCGTCCATTTGGGCGATATATCGCCCAAATGGACGCCAAAACGAGGAGAGGGGGACGTCGTTGGATCGTTCTACGGTCGTTAGGGTTTCCTCATGAATCCACTATTCCACGTTGCGGCATTTACGTCCGACCCTGCCGGGGGAAACATGGCGGGGGTAGTGATCGGGAAACATGGCGCGCCGGCCGAGATGATGGCCATCGCGGCCGAGGTCGGCTATCCGGAAACGGCATTTCTTGAACCAACTGAGGACCCCTCGGTGTGGCGCACCCGATACTTCGCCCCAGAAGCCGAGGTCGACTTCTGCGGTCACGCGACCATTGGAGCAGGCAGCATTTTGGGGCTCCGGTTTGGTCCCGGTCTGTACATGCTCCAGACCAACGTTGGCGAGATCCCGGTGGAGGTTGCGATCGATGCCGACGACGGCGTGCAGGTCACACTCACGTCGATCGCGCCTTCCCGGGGCGTTCTCACCGATGCTGCCTTCGCCGCGGCGCTAGGCGCCCTTCGTTACAGCACGGACGATCTTGATCCGACGTTTCCGCCCGCAGTAGCGAACGCCGGTGTGAACCATTTGATGGTACCGCTAAGGGACCGTGCGACACTCGCCTCTCTGGACTACGACTTCGATGTCCTGAAGATCCTGATGGAGCGCGAGAACTGGACGACCGTGAACTGTTTCGTGCGCACGGACGACAACGAGTTCCACGCACGCAACCCATTCCCTGTTGGAGGCATCGTTGAGGATCCGGCAACCGGGGCGGCCGCCGCGGCGTTCGGTGGTTACCTGGCGCTTCACAATCTCATCGATGTTCCGGCGACCGTACAGGTATTCCAAGGATACGACATGGGGTCCCCGAGTCAGATCAACGTGGTTGTCCCAGCCGACCCCGGGTCGGGAATCCGTGTCACGGGCTCAGCGGTAGTCGTTGGGGAACCTTTCGTCGGGTAACAGACGTCGAAGCGCAGAGACGAAACCTACCTTCGCACAGAGGAGATCCCTTTAATGGCTCACAATCGAGCAAAAACCGTACTCGCTCTCGCCGGACTACTCGTCGTGAGTGCTTGCAGCGGTGGGACTTCCATCGAGTCGACAACCGAGACAGGTTCTTCGACAGATGCACCCTCATCCACGACCACCGCTGTTGCGGGCGACGACTCAACCTGGGGTCCGCTTGCGGTCGTGGCAGGCGGCAACGGCATGGATGCTCTGATTCAGGGAACCATTGAGATCACGGAGGACTGTGTCCTACTCAACGAGCAAGGCCGTCAGGTGTTGCTGGTCTGGCCTGCTGACCGGACCCAGTGGGATGCGGGTTCTGCAACCATCCGGTTCGATAACCCCGACGGGGGTCTTGCGACGATCACGGATGGCCAAGCCGTGCGCCTCGGCGGTGGCGGCACAAGTGTCGACGAGGGAGGACTTGGCGCCGCGGAGTGGCTCGAATCGATCAACTGGGTCGCCGAACCTCCGTTGAGTTGTGTTGCCGGCATTCGCTGGAACGTTAGCGGCGTCCTGAACTGATGGCGTGTCGGGGGAGGGGCGCCCGGTGCATCCGTTGTGTCGTCCATGTGGGCCTTGCATTGCCCACATGGACGCGAAAACTGCGAGAGAGGGTCTTGTTACGTCGCGAAGGCCCTGCTTACCAGTTTCTTCTGTTCTGCCGCGTGCACCTTCGAGTGGCCGGTTGCGGGACTCGAGCTCTCTCTGCGGTAGATACCTCGAGCGTTGAGTCCGGTTTCGACATACAGGGATCGCGACATAAACCGCCACGCACCCATATTTGCAGGCTCTTCTTGTAGCCATACAATTTCGGCGCCGTCGTGCGGCGCAATCGCGGCTTTGATCTCTGTCGCCGGGAACGGATACAGTTGCTCGACTCGTACCAGAGCAACATCGGTGATGTTGCTCGTCTCGCGATGACGGGCAAGTTCGTAGTACACCTTCCCCTGGCACAACACGACCCGACGAGTCCCGCGCTGTGTCTGCGCATCAGGAATTACTTTCTGGAAGCCGGCATCGGTGAGGTCCTCGATCGAGCTGTACGAATCCTTGGTCCGCAGCAGAGACTTCGGAGACATCACGATGAGCGGCTTCTTCTCTGATGCCAGCGCCTGGCGGCGCATCATGTGGAAGTGCTGGGCCGGAGTTGACGGCACAACAATGCGAACGTTGTCCTCGGCGGCGTTCTGGAGGAACCGCTCAAGTCGAGCCGACGAGTGTTCGGGCCCCTGACCCTCGAACCCGTGCGGCAGCAGCAGGACCAGGCTGGATGGCTGGCTCCACTTGTTCTCACCGGACATGATGAACTGATCGATGATGACCTGAGCGCCATTCACGAAGTCGCCGAATTGGCCTTCCCACATAACGAGCGTTTTCGGGGCTTGCACCGAGTATCCATATTCGAAGCCCATTGCGGCGAATTCCGATAGCAGCGAGTCATAGATACGCAATTGCGCCTGACTCTCGTCGAGGTGCTGGAGCGGGATCCATTCCTCCTCTGTATTGAAATCGACCAGGCTGGCGTGCCGGTGGCTGAACGTTCCTCGCTTGGAGTCTTCACCGGCGAGGCGAACACGCACCCCCTCCATCGAGAGTGATCCCCACGCAAGTGCCTCGCCTAGCGCCCAATCCAGCTGACCTCCGGCATACAGGGTGGCCCGGTCGTCGAGTGTCTTGGCGAGTTTCGGATGTACCTCGAATGATTCGGGCAGAGCTCGAGCCCGCCTTTCCACGAAGTCGAGCAGCTCTCGAGCAACGGTCGTGTCGATATCGGTCGTGCCATCTTCACGCTCACCGTCTTCCGGCTTGACACTCCCGGCTTTTGTCTCCTTCAGCGCGTCGTCCATGTGGCTGCGGAACCTCGCCTGGATCTCTTCCGCCTCGTCGGGAGACAGGTCCCCGGA
>BDTL01000079.1 GCA_002898115.1 bacterium BMS3Bbin02
AATCACCACAGAGACCACGGATCGCTCGGATGGGCAACACCCGCCAGCACCCTCAAGGACAACCTCCCCGAAGAGCACAACTAGCGACCGGGCGGCCCCTCGGGGTCCGGCGTTTCCGGGGGTGGACAGTGTTGTACGATGGTTCGCCGTGAAGTCACCTCTCCACTCTCTTGTCGAAGGCCAACGCGCTGTCCCCGTCGACGGAACGCGCCGTCTTGTCGTGCCACCGCAGATGCGGGCGGTGTATCTCGGGATTGTGGCACAGAGCGCCGCTGCTCCCGTTCTTGGCATCGTTCCCGGCGAGAGGGACGCTGACGATCTGGTCGACGATCTTCGGCTCTTCATCCCAAACGTGATTCATCTGCCGGCGTGGGAGACGTTGCCGTTCGAGCATGTTTCCCCGAACGTACTCACTATGGCGCGACGCGCGGTTGCCCGCCATGCTCTTGCGAGCGCCGGGCCGGGGACCGTCATCGTCGGTTCCGTGCGCGCCGTCACCCAGCGTGTCAGCCCGTCGTTCGTTGCTCCGCAAGTGCTGCACCCCGGCGACGAGATCGACTTTGAGGCGCTCATCGGTGAGCTTGCCGCAATCGGATACTCCCGCACGGACCGTGTTGAAGGGCGCGGGGAGTTCGCGGTCCGGGGTGGGATTGTTGATGTGTTCCCCGCCGAGGGGGATGAGCCGGTCCGCATCGAATTCTGGGGTGACGAGATCGAGGATATCCGTGCCTTCTCGGTCGGCTCACAGCGGTCGACGGACCCGATCGGCGAGTTCTTGATCTACCCGGCTCGCGAACTCCGCCCGGAAGGAGCGGTCCTCGACCGCGCCGAGGAGCTCCTCCAGACCGAAACCTGGGCATCGGCAACATGGGACAAGATCGCGGCCGGCCTCAACTTTCAGGGACTTGAGTCATGGCTCCCGTGGCTCACAGACGAGCTGGGGCTGTTCGACGACCATCGCGACACCGAGGTCGTCGTCTTTGATCCTTCGAAGGCCGCGGGACGTTCGCTCGAACTCATCGCAGAAGAGGGCGACCTCGCTGCAGCCCTCGCACCGACGTGGGGTTCCGGCGCACCCGAAGCCGGCGAACATCCTCCGTTGTATCTCCCGCTAGACCGTGTGCTCGAACCCGTTGTTCCGATCATTGCGCCGCCGATAGCGTCCGGGCCGTCGGATGAGGGTCTTGAGGTGCGGGGTCTCGACGGTGTGGTTGGCGATCCTGAGTCGATAGCCGCGGCGATCAACCGCTGGACCGAGCGCGGTGTGCGCATGGTTGTGGCGATGGACGGCGAAGGGGCAGCGAACCGTGTGACGCGGTTGCTGGGAGAAAACGGCCTTGACCTTCCGGTTGTGGACGCTATCAACGGTGAGCGGACGGCAGTGATCGCCGTCGGTATCCACCGCGGTTTTGTGGCACCCAACCTCGGATTCGGTGTCGTCGGCGAGATGGAGATCGCGGGTCGTCGGCGATCCCACCGCCGAGCCGTGGCCCGCAAACGGGCCGACGTCGGTGACGCGTATCGGGATCTCCGCCCCGGCGACTATGTGGTTCACCACCAGCACGGGATTGGCCGATTCGAGGGCTTGGTACAGCGCGAGATTGCGGGTGTTGAGCGCGACTATCTGTTCGTCGCGTTCCGGGGTGAGGACCGGTTGTATGTACCGACTGACCAGCTCGCGGCGATTCGGCGGTACACAGGCGGCGAGCAGCCCAAGCTTTCCAAGATGGGCGGCGCCGATTGGGACAAGACCCGCAAGACGGTGCGTAAGGCGGTCGCCATCGTTGCCGAGGAAGTCGTCGATCTGCACCGCAAGCGCGAGGCGGCAAAGGGGTATTCGTTCGAGGAGGACACCCCGTGGCAGCGCGAGTTCGAGAGTGCATTCCCCTTTGAGGAAACTCCTGATCAGATGCAGGCAATCATTGATGTGAAGACCGACATGGAGAGCGATCGCCCCATGGACCGTCTGATCTTCGGCGACGTCGGGTTCGGCAAGACAGAGGTCGCGTTGCGGGCCGCCTTCAAAGCGGTTCAGAGCGGCAAACAAGTCGTCGTGCTCGTTCCTACAACGCTGCTCGCGCAGCAGCACTTCGCCAACTGGGAGGAACGTCTCGCCCCCTACCCGGTCCGGGTCGAGATGTTGAGTCGATTCCTCACCACCAAGCAGCAGTCCGTCGTGGTTCGTGACCTCGCACTCGGAGAAGTCGATATCATCATCGGGACCCACCGCGTGTTGAGCCAGGATGTTGTCTTCAAGGATCTGGGTCTTGTGGTTGTGGACGAGGAGCAGCGGTTCGGTGTCGCGGCGAAGGACCGGTTGAAGGAACTGCGCACGTCGGTCGACATGATGACGCTCACCGCGACCCCAATTCCACGGACACTCGAAATGGCGCTGACCGGAATCCGTGAAGTGAGTCACATCCGAACACCTCCGAGCGGCCGTCACCCGATCCTGACCTACGTCGGTGGTCTGGACAATCAGGCAATATCAGCAGCGATTCGGCGTGAGATTCTGCGAGAAGGTCAGGTCTTCTACGTCCACAATCGCGTCCAATCGATAGACCACTGTGTTGCCCGCCTCAAGGAACTTGTTCCGGACGCTCGGTTCGCCGTAGCCCACGGGCAAATGTCTGAAGGCCAACTTGAACAAGTCATGCTCGACTTTTGGAACGGTGACTACGACGTACTTGTCGCAACAACGATCATTGAATCAGGGTTGGATCTCCCGCAGGTGAACACGCTGGTTGTGGAACGTGCAGATCTCCTTGGTCTCGCCCAGCTCTACCAACTCCGGGGGAGAGTGGGCCGCAGCCACCAGCGGGCGTACGCGTACTTATTCCACCCCGAAGAGAAGACCCTCTCAGAGGATGCCTATCGACGTCTTGAGGCTATCGGCGAGTTCTCGGATCTCGGGAGTGGTTTCAACCTCGCAATGCGAGACCTGGAGATTCGCGGAGCAGGGTCAATCCTCTCCCAGACCCAGGCAGGGCACATATCGGCAGTCGGTTTCGACATGTATGTGGAGCTGGTGGCGAACGCGGTTAACAAACTCAAGGGTGACGAGATGGAGGTTGAGGCACCTCCGGAGATACGGATCGATCTGCCGGTGGATGCGAGTCTGCCACCGCACTACGTGGCCGACAGCGATGCCCGACTGGAGGCCTATCGCCGCCTCGCTTCGGCCGTTACTCCCGATGCTGTTGACGACGTCATTGCGGAGTGGAAGGACCGTTTTGGTGACCTTCCGCCCGCTGCTCAGCGACTCGTCGACATGGCCATGCTCCGGTGTGACGCGATTCGAGCAGGTCTCAGCGAAATCGTCAAGGTGCGAGACGAAATACGTATCGGCCCGGTCGACCTCAAAGAAAGCCAGATGGTGCGGCTGCGCCGCATCGCCCCCGACGCGGTTCAGCGTGGTGCGATCCTCTTCCTTCCAGCTCCTCGCCAGAAACAACAGGTTCTGGACGCGGTACTCGAGTTTGTCCGTAGAATGTGGCCCGCCCCATCGCTCACACCGTAGGAAACCACATGTATCGTCGATTGCTACTGCTCGCTGGCGCGATTGCGCTGGTTGCGGCCGCGTGCTCATCTACAACTCGCGTGCTTGCGACCGTCGATGGTCAGGATGTCACCTACGACGATCTCAACGCATTGTTGACCGGTGAACAGACAACAGTGCTCAACTCCGAGACGATGCGTCAAGATCTTGCGACCTTCATAATCCAGAGCATCATCATCCGCGAGGCCGAGGCACTCGCCGGGCGATCGATCCCGGACGAAGAAGTGGCGGAGTTTGTCGCCAACCCGCCGTTCGAATATGAAGCCACGATTCGCAACATCGAATCTGATCCTCGGTTCAGCGATCTCGCGGTTGCTCGCCAGGCAAGACTCCTCATTTCCCGCCAGATCGTTGCAGAGTCTCAAATTGAAGGTGACGAGACGTTTGTCGCGGACATCTGGAACAACAACCGAACTGTCCTATACGTTGGCTGTGTACGCCAGATCCGTACCGAGACAGAGGCGGAGGCACGAGCGGCCTACGAGCGCATTGTTGGCGGCGAGGATTTCATTGCCGTGGCCGAAGAGGTGAGCCTCGACACCCAGCTGGGCGGCAACTTTCTTCCTGACGACAATGGTCAGTGCCCGCGTCCGCTCTCCGGGTTTCTCTCCGAGTTCTCCGACGCGGCAATGAATGCGGAAGTTGGCGTCGTGACCGAACCGGTTGGGACCGACGCAGGTTTCCACCTGATTCTTGTTGAGACTCGTTTCGGTCCGGAGTCCTTCGAGGCATGGGCGGCCGACCCGCTCAGTTTCGTTACGCCCGGGCAGATCGGCGATGTCTTCGTCCCGTGGTACAACGATCGACTTCGTGAGGCCGAGATCACGGTGGATGAGGCGATCGGTACGTGGTCCCCCGTGGGTATCGGCATCACCCCGCCGGAGAACTGATGCCCACCGACATCTACCTGGTCGGCCTCGGGCCGGGGAGTCTTGACAGACTTTCCACCGCAACACTCGACGTTCTTCTGGATCCCGCACATGGGGTGGTCGCACGCACTATGTCGCATCCGGCAGCTTGCGAGTTGGCGGCCCAGCGGCTCGTTGTCACGTGTGATGACCTGTACGACGCCGGTCAAGACTTCGATGTTGTCTACTCCTCGATCGCTGAACGCGTTATTGCCGCCGCGAAGCAGGGGCCAACCGTCTACGCCGTGCCGGGTTCGATCGGAGTTGGGGAGCGGGCGGCACGCCTCGTTCACGACGCCGCCGTTGAACAAGGACTCAGCGTGCAGACATTTCCGGGGGAGTCGTTCCTGGATCTTGCCTATCTCGCTGTCGGGGTAGACCCGATCATCGACGGCATGCAGGTTCTCGATGGACGCTCGCTCAGTGACGTTCCAAATCTGACGATTCCGACGATAGTGACACAAGTCGACCGGCCCGAAGTTGCGGACCACGTCACCGGACTGCTGGCGAAAGTTCTCGACGATGATTTCGCGATCGTTGTCCTTGACGCGCTTGGGAACGCCAATGAGCGTGTGGAGACTATCTCGCTCAGCGCTCTGCCGGAAGCTGAACTGACGCCACTGACCTCCGTGTTCGTCCCGGCATCGGTCGTAGGACTTCGTGGCCTCATCGCGGTAAACGGGACCCTGCGGGATCAGTGTCCGTGGGACCAGAAACAGACCCATCGGAGTTTGGTTCGCCACCTCGTAGAGGAGACGTACGAGACTGTCGAGGCACTTGAGCGCCTCAGCGTTGACGCTCCCGGCGGCGAAATCGACTGGGTAGCGTACAGCCATGTCGAGGAAGAACTGGGTGACGTGCTTCTTCAGGTCGTGTTTCATGCCACTCTGGCGAGTGAGGTCGGTGCTTTCACGATGGACCAAATCGCCGAAGGAATTCGCCGCAAACTTGTCCACCGTCACCCGCATGTGTTCGGCGACGTGAAAGCTGACGACGCTGATACGGTCATCCGCAACTGGGAAGCCCTGAAAGCGGACGAGAAGGGGAGGGAGTCTCTGATGGATGACATCCCTGTTGCTCTCCCTGCTCTGGCGCGGGCTGAGAAGATGCAACGTCGCGCCAGGTCAGTTGGATTCGACTACCACGACATTGTTGGGGCTATCGGTGATGTGCAAGCAGAACTCGCCGAGTTTATTGGTGCGTCCGCGCAAGATCAGGAGTCCGAACTCGGTGATGTCCTTTTCGCAGTTGTTAATCTGGCCCGACACATATCGGTTGACGCTGAGTCAGCGTTGCGTGGTGCGATCGATCGTTTCCAACGCAGGTTTCGTTGGATGGAAATCACCGCAAGAGACGGACATCGTTCTCTCGGGGAGATGTCGATGGACGAGATGAACGACCTCTGGCGTGCGGCGAAGAATCAGGTCTGACAACACCGCGTGGTTCGGGCGAATGCAACCGCACAGCGACCAACCTCTGATACTCTCGCGTCCCCACCGGGGAATGGGTCGTCGCGACCCAAAGAATCGATCCGAGGAAACTGACCTGCAATGACCACGATCGCCAAAGTATGGGCCCGAGAAATTCTCGACTCGCGTGGAAACCCTACGGTCGAAGCTGAGATCACCCTCACTGGAGGAGAGTTTGGTCGGGCTGCCGTGCCATCTGGAGCATCAACCGGTGCGCTGGAAGCAAATGAGCTTCGTGACGGCGACAACCGGTATCTCGGCCGGGGTGTCCAGGCGGCCGTAACGCTCGTAAACACTGACATTGCGGCCGCCGTCGTAGGTCTCGATGCGACCGACCAGGAACTTATCGACCAGACGATGCTCGACCTCGACGGCACCCCGAACAAGTCGAGACTTGGTGCCAACGCAATCCTTGCGGTGTCGCTCGCCACTGCACGCGCCGCGGCCGCCGGTACCGGTCTCCCGCTTTATCGCTATCTCGGAGGTACTGCAGCCCGGCTCTTGCCGGTACCGTGCCTGAACGTCCTCAACGGTGGCGTCCATGCGGCAAACAGCATTGACATCCAGGAATTCATGCTTGTCCCGGCGGGTCTGCCCACGTATAGGGATGCGCTGCGCGCCGGTGTTGAGGTGTATCAATCTCTCAAGAAAGTTCTCGGGGGACGAGGACTCACCACGAACGTGGGCGACGAAGGGGGTTTTGCGCCAAGCCTTGCTGCCGATAAGGCGGCCCTCGAAATCTTGACCGAGGCCGTTGAAGTCGCCGGGTATGTCGTCGGCGAAGATATTGCTTTCGCCATCGACGTCGCGGCGACTGAAATCCATCGAGATGGCCGGTATCAGCTCGACGGGAAGCAACTCACCTCGACGGAGATGGTCGACTACCTCGAAGGACTCGTCAACGAGTTTCCTCTCGTTTCGGTCGAGGATGGTCTGGCGGAAGACGACTGGGACGGCTGGAAGATTCTCACCGATCGTCTCGGTGGGCGCGTGCAACTTGTTGGTGACGATCTCTTTGTGACCAATGAGGAGTTTGTTCGCAAGGGTATAGACATGGGTGTTGCCAACTCGGTTCTGATCAAGGTGAATCAGATCGGTACCCTGTCCGAGACGCTGCATACGATGGAGCTTGCTGAGTCGAATCAGTATTCCCGGATGGTGAGTCATCGTTCTGGTGAGACCGAAGACACGTTTATCTCACACCTCGTCGTCGGGACTAACGCCGGTCAGATCAAAACCGGCGCTCCCGCACGGGGTGAACGCACCGCCAAATACAACCAACTTCTTCGCATCGAGGAAGACCTCGGAGACTCTGCCCGGTACGCCGGTTGGGCCGCCTTCGGAGGTCGCCGGTAGTGGACACGATCGACCTCACACTTGTCGAAGAACATGTTGAGGAAGAGGCGCCGTCCCCTGGACGACAGAGACGCGGATGGACACGGTCGCCTTTCCTTGCGTTCGGTCTTGTTGTGATCCTCGCCGGGACATTGTCCGGTGTCATCCCGTTTCGTGACATTCTCGCCCGGAATCGACAGGTCGAAATTACCCAGGAACAGCTCGACGCCGTGCGCGCAGAGAACGCTCTGCTGGAGCAACAGATCGCCGCACTCGGATCGACCACGGGAATTGAGCGTCTGGCCCGTGAACAGTTCGGTCTCGTGTTCGAAGGCGAAGTTTCATACGTCGTGGAGACAACCGCAGTCGAGCCCGCCGCCGTTGTGCCGCCCCTGTCGGTTGACGATTCCTCCCCCTGGTATGCAAAGGTATGGAACTACCTGACCGGACGGGACCTCGTCCCCGATGAACAGCCGTGACGTTGTCGAGATCCAGATCGGACGGCCGCCGCGCAGCGAGGTAGTTGTTGCCCGGGCCTGTCATTTCGACCTTCCCGTCGTGACCGTGGTGCCTACCCACCTTGAGGACGGCACGCCGTTCCCGACGACCTACTGGTTGACGTGTCCGCTGCTGTTGCGCCGGGTGAGTCGCATCGAGAGTGGTGGCGGTGTACGTGCCTTCGACGAGCGCATCGCGTCCGACGGAGATTTCGCCCGAGAGTACGATCGCGCAATGGTGCGGTACTCGACAAAACGCGACGCGATGATTGCTGACGACAGTCTGGTCGCGCCCAGCGGTGGGATCGCGGGGTCGCGTGGTGGTGTGAAGTGTCTGCATGCCCATGTTGCCGATACACTTGCAGGGAACGACAATCCGGTTGGACACGAGGTGGCGGGTCAGGTGTTGCCACTCGACTGTGAGTCACCGTGTGTGATACCAGGAGAAGGGGTGCCGGAATGGAATCAAGCTTGGGTGGAACCGGATCATGAGGGTCGCAGCGATTGACATTGGCACCAATACTCTGCGGCTGCTCATCGCAGACGTGTCCGGCGATCCCACTCGCACACTGGTACCTATAGCGAGGCGTACCATCGTCGCCCGACTCGGTCGGGGAGTGGACTCGACGAAGCTGATCGATCCGGATGTCCTGGGTCGCGGCGTCGCGGTACTCGCCGGGTTCGCAGACATCATTCGCCGTATGGACGTCGGCGTTGTACGTGCCGTTGCAACCTCGGCCATGCGCGACGCCGGCAATTCGGACCTCTTCCTTGAGCAATCGACCCGAGTCCTCGGAGTGACACCCGACATCATCGACAGTGACGAAGAGGCTGCGTTGTCGTTTCGAGGCGCGACTGATGGTCTCGGATCCAACGGTCCGGTGCTAGTGATCGACCCGGGCGGTGGATCAACCGAGTTTGTCCTCGGCACCACCGAACCGGAGTACACCGTCAGCATCGACATCGGATCTGTTCGCATCACCGAGCGCCATCTCCAGGAACGACCGGTGCCCCCGCAGGTCCTGGCGATAGCGCGGTCCGCCGTCGACGAGCTGATGGCACGGGTTTCGCTCCCCATGAAACCGTCGGTTGTGATCGGAGTCGGGGGAACATTTTCGACCATGGCGGCGCTGCATCTCGATCTGCCACGATTCGACACGGAGAAAGTACATCGGTCCACGCTGACCGATAACGCGATCGAGGGTCTTGTCGAGTTTCTGGCCCTCAAGTCGGTCGAGGAGACGCAACAGATCCAATCAATGGAGACGGGCAGGGCGGATGTCATCCTCGGCGGTTCCATCGTCGTCGAGCGTGCATTGAAGGTCGCCGACGCAACAGAGGTGATCGTGTCCGAGACCGGAATCCTCCATGGTCTCGCGTTGACCCTTGCAGAGTCACAGGCGTCGTAGCGCCATCTACACTCTGCCCAGGCCCGGGTGGCGAAATCGGCAGACGCGAGGGACTTAAAATCCCTTGTCCCCAGCGGGACGTGCGGGTTCAATTCCCGCCCCGGGCACGGGAATGCCTCCAGCATTCCTTGGGAGTTACTTCGTAACTCCGGGGAACGTCGAAGACTGCGCTCCTTGGGAGTTACTTCGTAACTCCGGGGAACTCCGGGGGTTCGGGGTCGCGTAGGTGGTGTGTGTGGGGGTGGTTACTGCGGCGTCGTTGGGGGGTGCGCGATGATCGTGCGCCAAACACCGGTACGGACGACATCGACGATCTCGAGTCCGGCCGACACGACGTTCTCTTCCGTGCGCCGATTCGCGCGAAAACCGAAAACCCTCCGCGTGAACACGGTCACTAGATCTGCGAGACGGCCGAGGATGGGATTCCGCGGTCGGACATGTTCTAGCAGCAGGATTCGGCCTCCGGGTTTGACTACCCGCCCCAGCTCTCGCAAGCCCTGCACGGGATCAGCCACCGAACAGAACACACACGTACCGACGGCCGTGTCGAAGGAGTCATCATCGAAAGGTAAGTCCTGCACGTCGCCAGCCATCAACGTGGATTGCTGCCGGAGAGATTCGGCCCGCCTCCGGGCCCGAGCGAGCATCTGGGTCGACACGTCGATGCCGGTGACACGGACCTCAGGAGCGTAATGGCGGAGGTTCTTCCCCGTGCCGACACCGACTTCGAGCACTGACCCGTGCGCATTCGTCAGGAGTTCCACACGTCGCTTTTTGGTACCCATGATCTCCATGGGAGCGTCATAGAGATCATAAACTCGGGCCATGCGGTCGTACCGCTTCGTGACCTCGGCCTGTTCCGATGACTCGCGTTCGTGCTGTGATCTCACATCCGCAGCTAGCCGCCGCAGCAGCCGGAACCGCCAGCCACCGGGACCGGGTTGTCATCCGCGGCTGCCGTTTCCGCTTTTCCCTCGCCGCCGCAGCAGGCGGACTCGGTGGTTTCGGTTGTCTCAAGGCGAGCGGGGAAAGCGTCGGGGTCGTTGAGGAAGGTCGTGCGACATCCAGCAGCGCAAAACGCGACGTCGTCGTACCCGGGTGCACGCAACGCGGTGTCTTCTACGGTCATCCCGCAAACGGGGTCGAGTAGCTTTGCCATGGTGAATATCCTCCGGTAGATTCGTGTCTGTAACCTCACGAGTATACCCCACCCCGGGTGGGGTAATAACCCGGGTCCTGGGTGCTTGTTGGCGTCGGATCTATTGGTCGATGTCTAGCTGAGCACTGTTGCCGACGCCACCGCGGCTTCGCTCAGATATCGTTCGCGGGGGTCGTCTGGGAGGTAGTAGTCCAGCCGGTTCATCGCGTACGCGAAACCGAGTTCAAGGTCTGGGTCCGCAAACCCGAATGACCCTCCAGCACCCGGTGTCCCGTACGCGGCATCCGATGATCCGAACCGGTGGGATGCCGAGGGTTTCTTGAACCCGAGGGCGTATCCGGTGTCCATGTGGAGGACAAGGTCCATGCTGCCGCTTGGCGGCGCAACCGCAGGTGCCGTCAGCGCTTCCAGAGTGGCGGACGTGATGCCTAGTTCCGCCCCGCCAGTGGCGAATACGCCGTACGCCTTAGCGATTGAGCGAACCTGGCCAATTCCATTGGAAGCCGGGAGTTCGATCCTTTGCATCTCCCGATCGTTGTAGCGAATCGGTTTGCCGAGGACTTTCGGGTTAGCGAAGGTTCGGGCGGTGATTGTCTTGGGGTTGAGAAAATCCCTCACGAATTTGCTCGGCAGCTTCTTGAGATTGAACAACATCTTCACGCGAAACCACTCTGCCTGAATCTTGGCGATACGACTGGCAGGTATATCGTCGGGGAGTCCGATGTAGAACTCCAGTCCGAGGGGAGCAGCGATCTCGTCGGCGAAATAGCGCCCGATGGTTCTGTGCTGTGGGTCGACCCGACGCAAGAGCTCCGACTCGTACCATCCCAGGCTGATGGTGTGATAGCCGTGGCTGGCGCCGGGTTCCCACAACGGCTCCTGCTTGGCGATCGCGGTAGCAACTTGGTCAGGGTCGCCGAGCAGCTCAAGATCCATTTTCTCATCGATGGCACACACCCCTGCCTGGTGAGCAAGGAGCTGGCGCACCGTGACGTCCTGCTTGCCGGCTGCCCCGAACTCGGGCCAATACGTTGCGACTTTCTCGTCGTAGTCGAAGAGTCCCCGGCTGTGGGCAACGGCCAATGCGAGCGATGACAGTCCTTTTGTCGTGGAGAACACCAGGACCAGGGTGTCCTCTTCCCAGGGAGCGTTGGACTTCGGATCGCGGAGTCCGCCCCAGAGATCAACTACCTTTTCACCTCTGTGGTAAACAGCACAGGCGGCACCGACCTCGTCGCGCTTTTCAAAGTTCTCCGCGAACACCTCTCGAACCGATTCAAAACCGGGTGCAACGGTTCCCTGTATGTCTGCCACGGTGGCTCCTAAAGCTGGGGTTGGTAGTGGGGGGGGGATCCATCGTAACGGTTGTGTTGACGCCGCCGCAGAAGTCCGTCTCGTCCTTTGTTGAGATCCGCACCTTCGATTGACGTCGTCAAAGGCGCCATGTGCAGCCGCCAGTGAACGGCCGGTGGACGCTCCATGGCGCCACGTGTATCGTTTGGTGAGAGTTCGCTCCCAGGGGTTCCTCGTGTTCCGGCTGTCCGGCCGTCGTTTTCTGAATCGCTGAGTGGTGCGATCCTCGTGGAGGACGAAGTTGATCAATACGCTCTACCCGCAAGCTTCTACGGAGGACCCTCTACGCCGTCTCGTGGGCCGTTGGCGCGAGGACCCGTCCGGGACGTACCGAACCTGGTTTCTCTGGGAAGAACGGATCAAGAATTTCCGTTCGATTGCCCAGGGAATTCTGGTCGTCATATCCGAGATTGAGGCGGGCACGTTTGGAAACGTCTACAAGGGTTCCTCGCTTGAGACAGTCGTAAAGTCCATCGCAGAGCAACGGCAGGTCTTCCGGGGCGCTGATCACGCGTTCCTCTGGAAGCCGAAACTGCGCATTCCGGATATCTACGAAGATCCTGAGAACCAGAGGAGTTACGGTCGCTTTCTCCAGGCCTGCATCAGTTGTTCGGGAGAGGAGTCGGGAGTCATTGAAGCGATCCGAGCCCTCGATCGTGCTGCGATCAAGGGTGTCGGGCCCGCTAGTGCCAACATCCTCTACTTCCTGCATCCAACCGTTGTCCCACCCTCCAACACCAAGATCGTGAAGGGGTACAACGCGGTAACCGGAGCCAACGTGAAGTTGGGGCGATGGGACGGGTATCTGGCGATGCGTCGTGGAATTCTCGAGCTCAACGAGAAGTACCGCGATCTGTTCTCGAACGATCTCGGAGCGATCGCGGGCTTCCTATTTGACGTCGGTTCAGGGAGATATCCGGCTCCCCCTCGCGAACTGGACGATGAGGCGCTTGCTGAATGGGAGAAGGAACTTGCTGAAGTCCGAGCCGAGTCCGACCGCGCTGACCGCGCGATCCGCAAAGCCCAAGATGAGGATCACACGCACACCGAGATCCAGGGGTGGCTGCGGGATCTCGGAAAGGCTGTTGGGTATGAGGTGTGGATTGCTAGCAACGATGTCAACCGGCCGTACGACGGTGGGCGCCTCGCCGACGGCTGTCTCCAAGGGCTCTCGGATCGATTGAAGAGGTCCCCGTCGTTTGATGCAATTCGGTTGATCGATGTCCTCTGGATCGATTCGGAAACCGGTCGCGTTGCTGCTGCCTTTGAGGTTGAGCACACCACCTCGATCTATTCCGGGATCCTTCGGATGTCGGACCTTGCGCTCGGACTCAACCACGGCGAGCTATCGCTGTTTCTGGTCGCGCCCGACACCCGTGAGTCTGATGTTTCGGACCAGTTGCGGCGCCCGGCCTTCAGTCGTGTGGTTGATCAGTTGGACGTTCACTTCATTGCATACAGCGATCTGAAGAAGAACCGCGAGGCCATTGCCCGGTTTGGGCAGGGGATGAAACCCATTGAGGCGATTGCTCGCAGGCCGTGGTAGCCCACAGATTCCGCCAGAGGTAAAGAGGTCGGCGTGAACCGCCCGGGTTTGTGGTGTCGCTCTACGTTCGTTAACCGTCACGACACCGCGTGTGCGCCACCGGCACTACGCACAATGGCATGGTTGTGCCGATGAACCGTTGGACGTGTGGCAAGATCAGGGGTATGGAACACGGTGATGCATTCGGTGAGGCCCTGCTCGAACACCTTGCCGGCGGCGACGGGGACTACATGATCGAGCGAGATGACGGACTCATGGAGCATCTCCGATCGGTGGAGGCTTACTTTCTTGGTGTGGACGCGTTTGCTGAGATCGAAGCTGCGGGTATGGAATTCGTGAATGGTCGAGTTCTCGACATCGGTGCCGGCGCCGGACGGTTTGCGTTGGCCGCGGTCGAACGCGGTTGCGACGTTGTTGCTTTGGACAACTCGGCCGGAGCGGCTGAAGTGTGTCGACAACGGGGCCTCACGGACGTCGTGCACAATTCGATCCACCGCTACGAGTCCGACGCTGCTTTCGATACTTTTCTCATGATGGGCGCCAACCTTGGCCTCCTCGCACCGGACCCGGTTCGAACCCTTCGGCGTCTGCGAGCGATGGCGAACAACGGGGCACAGATCGTTGGCTCGACGCTTGATCCGTATGTGACCGAGGACCCTGTTCATCTTGCCTATCACGACGCCAACCGGGACCGCGGTCGGCTCCCTGGCCATGTGGTCATGCGCGTCAGACGCCGGGTCACCGTCGGGGATTGGTTTGACTATCTCTTCACGTCACCCGACGAGCTCGCGACGATCGCCGAACGTGCAGGCTGGTCAATGAAGGTCCTTGACCATGACGGTTTGCGCTACGTCGCCCGATTGGCCGCGCTGTAGCAGCATTCGGCGTAGGAGAGAGAACATCAAGACCCTATGAACACGGAACACCTGGACAACCTCACTGCGCTACTGGAGCGAGTGCTCCCCGAGCTTGCTGCCACCCGCGCCCTGAGTTTCGGGAACGTGTTCGGCGCAGTCGGTGGGTACATCGACGACACCATCTTCGTCTCGTGCGGAACATTCGGCGTCGCTCTGCGGCTCCCTCCGGACGTTCTTGCGGGCGTGCTCGCGGAGGAGGGGGTTCACCGACTGCGGTACTTCCCCAAAGGTCATATCAAGAAGGAGTACGCAGTCTTGCCGTCGTGGATACTTGAAGACAACGATCACCTCCGGAGGCTCGTGGAATCAAGTGTTGACTTCATAGACGGCCTGTAGGCGCTTGCTTCCCGCGCCTCCGTCGCTCGTTCAGCCGTTGACGATCTTCCGGATAGTCTCGGCATCGGGCGCACCGTCGTAGACCAGCTCGCCATCTCTGAGTCCAACACATCGAGTGGCGATGTCGGTGATGTTCGAGTGATGGGTAGATACCACGACGGCGATCCCGTTGGTGGCCAATGTCTTGAGAATGTCGACGAGCGTGTCCTGCCCCGTCGCGTCGATGCCGAGGAAAGGCTCGTCGATCAGGAGCAGCTGAAAGGGTCGTACCAATCCGATGACGATGGCGGCCTTTTGGCGCATTCCCCGGGAGAACTTGGCCGGGAGATCGTCAACTCGATCCATGAGACGAAAAGCCTCGAGTTGATCGACAGCGGCATCCTCCCAATCTGGTGTGTTGTGCAGCGCGGCGTTATAGGCAATGTGCTCCCACAACGTCAGGTCGTCGTAGAGGATGGGCTGGTCGGGGAGGTAGCTGCGACCGATACGGGCTGCGACGCTGTCGGCGGGGGAGCCGACGATGAGAGCTTCACCCTCGGTTGCCTCAAGGAGTCCGGCAGCTAACCCGAGAAGCGTACTCTTACCCGAACCATTGTGTCCGACCAGGAGAACGAGTTCGCCCTCGGTGACCTCAAGGTCGAGAGGCGAGAGGCCGAATCCCTCGCCGTAGTCCTTCGCGAGGCTGGCGGCCTGAAGCACCGTCTGTCCTGTCATGACAACCCCGGGTTTCTCTGAGAGATCCACATCCAGGCCACTCCAGTCACAAGGCCGACCAGCATGACGCTGTTCGGCAAGAAGACACCGGGCGCGGAACCATCGACGAGGCCGACCACTACGGGGGCGAAGGGAAGAGCCGCAATGACCGGTGGAACGACCAGGCGGACAACGATCGCAAGACCGAAGAGCTCGCTACTCGTCATGACATCCGGCCCTCCCAGCAGTGTGCTGACCGAGGCGCCCACCGTGGCCGCGATCGCAGCGAGGGGGAACACGACGACGGCTATCACCGCGATGTTGGCATCCCCGATTAACGCAGCGACCAGTGCTGCCACTACAACGAACGGCACCATCGATACGGCCCCCGCCACCGTGAGGCGGACCGCAAGCTCCCCGGGTTCAAGCGGGTACGTGGCCCATCGGCCGGGATTGTCAACCTCCTGAGCGAGCGGCTCCATAACGTCGTAACCCGCAACAAGCATGAGTAGTCCGGCTATCAAGGCGAGGGCGGCGATCCCTCGTCCGGCAAACCCGACACTGACACCGGCCCCGACCGAGAGGGCGGTGAGGCGGATGACCGCCGGCAATGGGAGACGCATATGTGACTGGATACTTCGGCGCAGC
>BDTL01000080.1 GCA_002898115.1 bacterium BMS3Bbin02
GATGATGCCGGCTCGGCACTAAGCGGCATACCGATTCGCAACGTGCTCCCACCGGATCTCGCGGCGAACCCGCCCGCGGCGCTCGCGCTCCAGGGTGAGATGCTCAACTATTTCACCGACCTGCTCGGACCGTATCCGTTCGCGACCTACGGGATTGCCAGTGTCGCCGGGTTCCCGGCGGCACTTGAGAATCAGACACTCTCGATCTTCGGTGAGGACATCGTCCGCTCCGGATACTTCGAAACAGTTCTCGTTCATGAGATTGTGCATCAGTGGCTGGGGAACTCCGTGACACTCGCCGACTGGAGCGATATTTGGCTCAACGAGGGTTTTGCCACCTATGCGGAATGGCTCTGGGAGGAGGACCAGCGCGGCCCGCAGGCGCGCGACGCGTTGATTGCAGAGGCGTATGCAACCGTTGAAAGTCTGCCACCGCTCACACCTGGTGCGCCGCCTCCCGACAACCTCTTCGGTTTCGCGGTGTACAACCGCGGCGGGTTAACGCTCCACGCTCTTCGTCAGGAGGTTGGGGACGAAGTGTTCTTTGACATACTCCGGACATACAGCGACCGTTTCGCAAACGCCAATGTGCGAACCACCGATTTCATCGATCTCGCTCAGGAGATCTCCGGAGTCGACCTCGGGCCCTTGTTCGACGCATGGCTGTACCAGCCTGAACTCCCGGCCCTGCCATAACCGGTCCTGCCGGATCTGACGATACGGGGAAACGTCTACTCTGTCAGCGCTGACCGAAGGAGCATCGTGAGCACAGGAAAAGCAGATATCGGGCTTATCGGCCTGGCGGTCATGGGTCAGAACCTTGTGCTCAACATGGCGGACCACGGGTTCACCGTTGCGGTATACAACCGGACGACATCGAAAACGGATGCCTTCACTGCCTCGCTGGCACCCGGTACTTCGATTTTCGGGACTCACAATCTCACGGACCTCACCGCAAGGCTCGCGTCACCTCGGATCGTCATGCTGATGGTACGGGCGGGATCGCCGGTCGACGCAACCATCGACGCGCTCATCCCCCACCTCGAGGCGGGCGACATCATCATCGATGGCGGGAATTCAAACTATCAGGACACCCAACGCCGGGGGCAACGCCTCAACCGATGCGGTATCAACTTCGTCGGCGCCGGCGTCTCCGGTGGTGAAGAGGGCGCCCGGACCGGACCCTCCATCATGCCGGGTGGAGCCCCCGAAGCGTGGCGGCACATCAAGAACATCCTCCAATCGATCGCTGCCGTCTATGACGGCGAACCGTGCTGTGACTGGCTGGGTCCCGGCGGCGCCGGACACTTTGTCAAGACCGTACACAACGGAATCGAGTACGGGGACATGCAAGTAATCGCCGAGGCGTACGACATTATGCGCCGCGGCCTCACCATGGACCATGACGCAATGGCGGCCACGTTCGACGAATGGGGCAACGGCGTACTCGACAGCTACCTCATCGACATCACAGCCGCAATCATGCGCACCAAGGACACCGACGGTGAGCCCCTACTCACGAGAATTCTTGACACTGCGGGCCAGAAGGGAACGGGGCGCTGGACGGTCGATGCGTCCATGGATTTTGCCATGCCGGTGAGTCTCGTAGCCGAGGCAGTGCATGCTCGAATCGTGTCGGCGCTAGCCGATGACCGGTACCGCGCCGCCGATGCTCTCGGTGAACCATTGGTGACGCGCATCGATGGCGACACAACGGATCTGCTCTCAGATCTCCATTCAGCGGCGTACGCCGCCAAAATCGTGTCGTATGCGCAGGGTTTTATGCTGCTCACAGCAGCATCGCGAGAAAACATGTGGGATCTTGACATGGGTTTGGTAGCTTCGTTGTGGCGCGAGGGATGCATCATCCGATCGCAGTTCCTCAACGACATCACCTCGGCGTACCGCGACCGGCCGGATCTGCCGAACCTGCTCATCGCTCCATATTTCGTCGATGCTTTGACAAGCACCCAGGACGGTCTGCGCCGGACGGTGGCGCGCGCTGCACTCGCCGGCATCCCAACGCCGGCGTACTCATCGGCGTTGGCGTTCCTCGACGCGTTCCGTACCCGTCGTCTCCCCGCAAACCTGCTCCAGGCACAACGGGACTATTTCGGAGCACACACCTACGAAAGAATCGATCGCCCCCGCGGCGAGTTCTTCCACACAAACTGGACCGGTACCGGCGGCGACGTCACCTCAACGACATACGACGCCTGAGAAGAACTCTGGGCTATTCGGCGAACGCCTCAAGCATCGCAGCGCGATCGCTTGGGTCGACGACGATGCTCGGCGCATGGACCACGGCGAGAGCTTCCCACATGTCATCTACGGTCGTCTTGTCCTCAAGCACCATCCGTTCAGGGAGTCGAGTCCCATAGTGCGATCGTTCGGCGAGTATCTCGACAAGAGACCGAGCGTATTCGACACTGCTGTGCGAAATCAAGAACTTCCGACCCGCAAGAAAAGGGCGGACTGCTTGTTTCCACGAGAACTCCTCCACGGGGCGATTCTACCGATAACCGGAGGAGCGGTTTTACCTGTTAGCGTTCTCCACTATGCGCTTATTCATTCAACGAGAACAGGCTGAGTCCGAGAACCGAGTCGCAGCTACACCAACAACCGTCAAACGTTTCGTCGAATGGGGATGGGAGGTCACTGTCGAACCCGGCGCAGGTATTCGCGCCGGTTTTCCTGATGAACTGTTCGCCGACGATGGCGCAACACTGTCCGGCAAGGTATCCGACGCAGACATCGTGCTGCGTGCCGGGATCCCGACACCGGAGGAAGTCACCGACTACAGCGCCGGCACGACCGTCATAGGGTTCTTCGACCCATACGTGAACGCTGACCTTATGCGCGCCTGTGAAGATGCCGGCTTGACGATCGTCGCCCTTGAGGCGATTCCGCGCACGACACTGGCACAGTCGATGGACGCCCTGTCGTCACAGGCGACCGTCGGTGGGTACGCCGCGGTCTTGCTCGCGGCCGAACAATCGCCAAAGTTCTTGCCCATGCTGGTCACCGCTGCAGGCACAATCCCGCCGGCACGAGTACTCATCCTCGGCGTTGGTGTCGCCGGCCTGCAGGCGATCGCGACGGCCAGGCGCCTCGGCGCCCTAGTGCAGGCATACGACGTGCGGCCCGAGACCCGCGAACAGGTGGAAAGCCTCGGCGCCAGGTTCGTTGAAGCGCCCACCACCGAAACCGATGCTGCCGGGTACGCTCAAGCCGTCGACGATGACATACAGGCCCGACAGTTCGCCGCACTTGCACCCCATGTCAAAGAGGCGGATCTGATCATTACAACCGCACAAATCCCGGGCCGACCAGCACCATTGCTCATTACCGATGCCATGGTGGCAACGATGAAACCAGGAAGCATCATCGTTGATATGGCAGCCGGGTCGGGTGGAAATGTCGAACCGTCGAAAGCGGACGAGACCGTCGTCACCAATCATGTGACAATCCTCGGACCAACCAACCTGGCGAGCACGGTCGCTGCGGATGCGTCCAACATGCTCGCCCGCAACATGCTCACGGTCCTGGAGCGAGCTCGCGCGGAAGATGGATCCGTCGCCTTTGCCGAGGATACCGAAGTTCTCGGTCCGGCAACCGTGATCGTGAACGGGTCGGCGGCCCATCCTCGAACTCGGACACTACTTGGCTACCCGGAGGAGGCGGGCGCATGAGCGAGATCTTCATCGCAGGAATCGTCGTTTTTATACTCGCCGCTTTTGTCGGTCTCGAGGTGATTTCGAAGGTCCCCCCAACGTTGCACACCCCGTTGATGTCAGGAGCGAACGCGATCTCGGGTATCACTCTTGTCGGAGCCATCATCGTTGCTGCCGCTACCGGAGGCGACGGCGCCGGTGGAACTCTAGCAACCGTGCTCGGGTTCCTGGCAGTCACAGCCGCAACAATCAACGTCGTTGGAGGGTTCCTGG
>BDTL01000081.1 GCA_002898115.1 bacterium BMS3Bbin02
TCGCCCGCGACCACCGAGTGCCTTCATCGGGTCCGCAATAAACAGCGACGACACCGCAGGGTTGACATCCATCGGGATGCGGGCGGTCCCCTGTCCGAGTTTCGCTAACGCCGACGCCAACGCAAGTGGCTGGCCGGTCATCTCTGCTCCGGACCTGTCCGCCTGGAACTCACGCGAGCGCGAAATCGCCATCTGAACGACGAGAGCCGCCAATGGAGCGAGGATGATGGCGGCGATCGAAATGAGCGGGTTGACGTTCCGGTCGCGGCTACCGCCGCCCCAAAAGGCTATGCGGGAGAGAAACGAGATGGCGGCGCCCACCGTAGCCGCAATCGAGGAGATAAGAATGTCGCGGTTTGCGACATGGGACAGTTCATGAGCCAGCACCCCTTCAAGCTCGCTTCGATTCATGATCTGAAGGATGCCCCGGGTTACCGCAACGGCCGCGTTCTTCGGGTTACGACCCGTTGCAAAAGCGTTTGGTTGGGGAGAATCGATCACGAAGATCCGCGGCATGGGCATGTTGTTGGCAAGCGCGAGGTTCCCCACAATGGAGTACACCTCAGGAAGTTGCTCCTGGGTGACGGGTTGGGCTCTCGACGACTTTAAGGCGATCTTGTCTGAGAAAAAGTACATGCCCATGTTCAACACGGCGGCAACACCGAGCATGATCATCGCACCTGACTGCGATCCGTATGCGTATCCCGCAGCAACGAGAAGCCCACCGAGAAAGGCCATAAGAAGCGTGGTCTTAAGGTTATTTACCATGCGCTAAGCCTATCCGGTTGTGGGCATTAACAGGCCGTCCTCCCGGCACGACCCATCGCATCATCGAGGTCGCGAAAACGAGGTCTAACCGTTTGAAAGTGGCATGCGGAGGTTCCTAAGGTGGCCGACGGATATGTGTGTGCGGAGGTGGGTCCGTTGCTCGTGATCGGGTCGGCAAACGCACGGAGTCAAGTAGACGAAAGGGGTGCATCCGTGTCGCGAAGGATGCTCACGTTGATAACGACATTGCTCGTTGTCTTTTCTCTTGTAGGGCCGGCGGTAGCTACAGCTTCCACCCCCGCTGCAGGGGAATCTATCACCGGGGAACGTCAGGCCACATTCGAGGCCGAAACTGCCACAGTGGTGAAGGAAGATCCGCTGAAGGGGGCCGAAGACGGCCTGTTCCTGATCCGCTTCGTGGAAGAACCGGCCGCCACCTACCGAGGAAATGTTCCAGGACTGCAAGCAACGAGTCTTGAAGTTACCGGAGCCAGAAAGTTTGAGTCGACAAGTCCCTCCGTTGAGGCGTATACAACGTACTTACGCGGTGTGCAGGCTCAGCGGATTTCCGGGATCGAGGGAATGCTGGGTCGCTCTCTCGATGTCAGATTCACGTATGTCTATGGCAACAACGGTATAGCCGCAGAAATGACAGTCGCCGAAGCTCGTAAGGTTCTGCGGAGTCCGGGCGTAGAGTTCGTGCAAGCGGACTTCGAGCGCGAACTTCAGACCGATGTCGGGCCGGCGTTTATCGGAGCCGACACCGTCTGGGGGACCGACTGTGACGGGTTCTGCGGTGAGGGCATGATTGTCGGCATCATCGACACCGGCATCAATCCAACGAACCCGTCGTTCGCTGACGTTGATGCGAACGGCTTCGACCACACCAACCCGTTTGGTGCAGGCAACTATGTCGGCGTCTGCGACTCATCGAACACCGGCGGTGACGATCACAAGGCGTACGACGCGACCTTCCCGTGCAACGACAAGCTGATCGGAGCGTGGGGCTTTACGTCCGTCGATGGACAAAACGGCGCGGTGTCGCCGTGGGACTACGACGGTCACGGCTCTCATACAGCATCAACCGTTGCGGGTAACGTCACACTTGCGACTGTTAACGGCAACGACGGCGTGATCACGGAGGATCTGACGATCTCCGGGGTCGCTCCACGAGCGAATATCATCGCGTATGCGGCATGCTGTACGGGATCGGCACTGACAGCAGCAATCGACCAGGCGATCGCTGACGGTGTCGACGTCATCAACTACTCGATCGGAAGCGACGGCGCTTCCAGTCTGTGGGAAGACTTTGATACGGTCGGTTATCTAGCCGCGCGCGATGCAGGGATATTTGTTGCCACCTCTGCCGGTAACAACGGCCCCGATCCGAACACTGTCGGCTCACCCGCCGACGCACCTTGGTTAACGTCGGTCGGTGCAAGCACGCACAACCGGGCCTACCCGAATACGTTGACGACAATGGCTGCCGGTCAACCCGACCTCGTCATCGTCGGAGCCGGTTACACCAGCGGACTTTCCGGCGCACCGATTGTGTACGCCGGCGACTTCGGTGACGCTCTCTGTCTCGAACCGTTCGCAGCGGGAACATTCACCTCTGGTGAAATTGTCATCTGCGATCGCGGAGAGATAGCGAGAGTTGAGAAGGGGCAAAACGTCCTCGCCGGTGGCGCCGGCGGTTTCGTCCTTGCCAACGACGCCGCTAACGGGGATTCGCTTGTCGGCGATGCCCACTACCTACCCGGGGTCCACATCACCTACGACGATGGTGTTGCGTTGAAGGCATTTGTTGCCGCAAACCCGACCGCCACCGCCGACATCAGTGGTGCGGTTCGAGACTTGTCGCCAAGCAACGGTGACAAGATGGCTGCATTCAGCTCGCGTGGTGCAAACCGCGCAATCGACATCGTGTCGCCGTCCGTGACGGCACCGGGTGTCGACATCATCGCCGCCGACGGAGCGGATCTCACCGGCTCGGGAGTGGTTTCTTGGGGCTTCAATTCGGGTACGTCGATGGCGAGCCCACACGTAGCCGGCGCCGGCGCCCTGATTATGGGCCAGACCACCTGGACCCCAGCCGAGATCCAGTCGGCAATGATGCTCTCGGGTGTGCGTAGCGTCCTCAAGGAAGACGGCGCCACCCAGGCTGATCCATTCGATATGGGCTCCGGGCGTGTCGACGTCGCCGCTGCGCTGGCCGTACCGTTCGTCCTGAACGAGACAACAGCAAACTACGCGGCAGCCGATCCGACGCTCGGTGGTGATCCACGGACACTCAACCTGGCATCCATGGCCAACAGCCAGTGTGTGCTTGAGTGCGAGTGGACCCGTACGTTGACGTCAACCGGGGCCGGTGTCTTTGACCTGACCCTGGTAACCGACAGCGACATGGTCCTGGACGTAACACCTTCGCAAATCACCTTCACGGGCGCCGGCGAGACGGTCGACGTGACAGTGACCGCGGATGTGACCGCTACGTCGACCGGCGTGTGGATGTTCGGCTGGCTGGAGTTCTCTCCGGTCGGCGCGACGGCAGCAGCCACCACAGCAGACATTGCCATGCCGATTGCGGTGCAGTCGACACGCGGGGATCTGCCATCCCTGGTCTCAATCACGACTGGACGCGATACAGGTTCGTATGTCGTGCAAGGGCTGACAGCCATCACGATCACGGACTTCACGACAGTCATTGGAGGCCTCACCCTGGGTGAGCCAACCGACATGGGCCTGGGAGTCGATGAAACGAACGATGACCCGTTCGACAACATCAACGACGGAACTGTCGAAGTGATCAACTTCGCAGTCGCGACCGGATCGAACCGTGTCGTCGTCGAGGTCGTCGAATCCGAATCGCCGGATATCGACCTGTTCCTCGGTATCGATGCGAACAACGACGGACTGCCATCCGAGGATGAGATCGTGTGTCAGAGCGCCACCGCAACGGCACTTGAATACTGCTCATTGCTCTCGCCCGCCGGCGGCAACTATTGGGCAGTCGTGCAGAACTGGGATGCCTCCGGTGAGGGTGCCGTCGACGCAGTCTCGGTCGTAGTCGCGGTCGTTGAAGGCGACGAAGGCAACATGGACGTCTACGGACCTGCAAGCCAGGGTGCACTCGATCCGTTCGACGTCACCGTCGTATTCGACGAGCCCGCAATGGCGGCCGGTGAATACTGGTACGGCTCCTTTAGCGTCGGCACAGACCCGGGCAATCCAGCTGCGGTCGGTGTTGTCCCTGTTGATGTTGCTCGAGTTCGTGATGATGTTGTCAAAACAGCGAGCAAAACGATCGCTGCGAACGGCACCGAGGTGACTTACACCATCACCGTGAACCCGAACATCACCGCAAAGGACCTCACCTACGACCTCACGGACGTCATCCCCGAAGGCATGACATACGTCGAGGGTTCAGTCACGGGCGGAGCCACGGTAACGAACGGAGTCCTGAGCTGGAGCGGCGTCATGCCGACATCCGCCGGTGTCGCCGGATCGTATGAGTTCTCCACGAATGCGACCGACGTCTACTGTGACACCGGCTTTGGTGGTTACGTGAACCTTGCCGATTTCGCCATTACCCCGGACCCGACGATCACCGGCGACACGGTGCTGTATACCGCGTTCGAGAGCGGAGATCCGTTCACGTTCTACGGCCAGGACTACACCGGAATCGGGTTCACCGACGACGGATTCCTGGTCTTCGGCAACGGTTACGCAGGCACACCGTGGCTCCCGCAGGCTCTCCCGGACCCGGCTGCGCCGAACAACCTGGCTGCCTTGACATGGTTCGACGGCGAACTGTTCGCAGGCGGGTCATCCGGCACCACACTCGCAACCAACGGACCCAATGAGATCATCATTGAGTTCGACGGCGTGCAGCTGTGGGGCGGAAGCGCTCCGATCATGGACATGGAAGCCGTCGTGCGTCGCTCGGTGAGCGATGTCGTGGGTGACTACGAAATGGTCTTTGCGTTCAACAACGTTGACGCTGCGATGCTTGCGGCGATGGGACCGGTCACAATCGGTACGGAGAACGCAGACGCTTCGTCCGGCCAGGCTTTCCTGGACCTGTCGAGTGCGGCAGGTGTGATCAACAACGATCTGGTGATCTGCCTGAACTACGTTCCGGCTCCCGACTTCCCGCCAGTGGTGTTCACGTACGACGTCATGGTTGATGACGATGCGCAAGGCATCATCACGAACACTGTCTCACATGTGAACAGCGCCCCCGGCGCGAAGACGGAGGAGGCCAGTGTTGATGTCGGACTCGTTGGTGTGTTCGAGGACATCCTCGGTAACACCTTTGCCGATGACATCATCTGGCTCACCGAGCAAGGTATCACCCAGGGTTGTACCGCGGATGGAACCCTGTTCTGTCCCGATGACAATCTGAGTCGTGGCCAAATGGCAGCAATGCTGAACCGGGCGTTGGACCTCCCACCGAGTTCCACCGACCAGTTCACCGACGATGACTTCTCGATATTCGAGAACGACATCAACGCGCTGGCCGCGGCAGGTATCACCTTCGGTTGCAACGCTGAAGGTACCAACTTCTGCCCGGATGACAACATCACGCGAGGCGAACTCGCAGCGATGCTTGATAGGGCGTTGACGTTGCCTGATGCGACGGATGACTACTTCACCGACGACGATGCTTCGATCTTTGAGACAAGCATCGACCGTCTCCGTGAAGCAAACATCACGTTCGGCTGCAACCCACCCGACAATGACAACTTCTGTCCCGAGGGTCTGGTGACACGTGCCCAGATCGCGGCGTTCCTCCACAGGGCGCTCGGCGACTAGAAGTCAAACAACGAGGGAAGACCGTGAAGGGCCGCCTCCGGGCGGTCCTTCACGCGTCACACTCGAGCCGCGACAGCCGTGGGCGAACCAGAGCGTTCAGCGGGCTCTGACGTGATAGAGAATTCGAGTATCGCTCACCGCTAGCTTCTGGACGATTGTCCCGTACACCGCGACGTACTGCTCGAAGTCCTCTACTCCATACGGAGCAAGATCGGTGCTTCGGGTCGCGCAAATGCGTTGCGCCATCGGGTCGGTAGTGGTGACGAATTCGACGACCGCCTCTTTGGAGAATTCGAATATGTAGGCGACGACCTCAGCCAGAGGGATTCCGATGCCGAGACACAGGTGGTGGACAATGGCGAGCCAGGTAGCGAAATCCGGGTGTAGTCGATCGGTGAGCGCCGCCCGCTCCCGCCCCCGCCAGCCGAATGCCGCCGCAGGATTGGTGATATCAACAACAAGCGGCGTGAGGTTGTCGGCACCACTCGCGAGCACCGACCGATAGAGCGCGTCCACCGCACCCGGATCGGAGTCCATCCCGACAACATGCTCAAAGCGAGCTGCCAGGATCTCAGTGAACCTGCCAACGTTCGCTCCAACATCCACGGCGAAACGGTGCGACAAGGCCGAGCCAACCGCGTCCTGGACGAACCGGGCTTTCGCCTCAACCGAGGCCTCCTCATACGGCAGGGCCGATTCGTAACCGGCCCATGTGCTCGGGGCCGTCGACTGCAAACTCTCAACAAGTTTGCGCATCTTCCGGATCGAAGCAGCAATCGCGCTGCGAGGGAGAGTGGCCTTGCCAACACTGCGCCGTTCAGTGGTGTCCATCCCTGCGGCACGGCCTTCGAGAAAGCTGCGAAGTCGCACATGACCGACTACACCCTTGCGCACAGCCGTACGACCACGTAACAGACGATTGAGGTCTGCAATCGGGAGACCATCTGTCTTGGAGTGAAGCAACCGTTGCAGCGGAATCCCCGCATACGCCTCAAGCATCAGCGGGGCAAGGAAGTGGTCACAGAACTGACCGTAGGCAGTCCATATCCCGCGCTCACCGAACCTCTCGACGGATGTCACATCGATGATGACCGGTGTCACACCGCGGAACACAACATTGAACGCGGAGGCGTCCTTCAGGATGAAGCCCCGCTCAAGAGAAACGAGGTTGGCGTCGAGCGTGGCGAGCGCTGCGACCTGCAGCATCGAAAACGGCCATTCCGCCGGGTAGGTAACCAGAGGGACGCGGTCCGATTCGATTACCGATGCGGACGAGACACCGCTCGGAGGAGTCACGTCATCAACGATCCAGTTGTCTACAAAAAGCCCACGTGAAACGAGGTCATTCATGAGCCCGGAGCTTCTCACCTCCGAGTCGACCTCAGCGGCCTCGTGCGACAGGCCTCTGAACACTCGCCCGGCGTCGTAAAAGACTCGCGATGTCGGGTCCCTAAACGATCCGGGTTCGATCATTCAGTCGTGGCGGCGTCGTCCGCTTGGGCGCCCGCCCTCGGCTCAGCCTCGGTGTCGACTTTTCGGCTCAGCCGGTTCTTCATCTTGGTCAAACGAAGTTTGCCGATCGCGGCCAGACCAGCAGTCCCCGCGAGCGCTAGCTGCGCAAGAGTAGCTCCGGCACCCGGATCAATGTATGCGAAGAATGGATCTGTCATAGTTGTCCCTCCGTAACCATACCTTCGGCATTTGCCGCGCGTGATTGAGGGCTATTCTCTCGCTTTCCTGTCGGACGTCTGCATGAGACCCGCCATCAGCCAGAGATGCCTAACCTGTCCGTGGTTCGTCGATCTCGCGCAAGACATCAATCG
>BDTL01000082.1 GCA_002898115.1 bacterium BMS3Bbin02
CGTCGGGGTGGAGATACGTCACGATACCGGGATGCGCATCAGCGACTTTGCCGGAACCGCCGGCGTGGTCAATATGGCCGTGGGTAACCAGCAGCGCAACGGGCGTGATGTCCAGCGATGCCAGCAAGGCGCCGATTGCATCGGCATCCGGGGGCGCATCAACCACGATGCCGGGACCACCGCGCTCGGGTGCCACGACGTAACAATTGGTTTGGGCGACCCACAGGGATCGCCCTTCGATGACCAGACTCATAACTACAAGCCTACCCGACAGTTGCGTGCGCCCCGCTGCATTCCAGTGCCCGACCCGACTGACTGGAGACGGCGCGACAGGATGCGCCGGGCCGAGCTAACAGCCGCCGGGTTTCGCCCAGCAGGGTGTCGGGGTTTCTCGCCAGTTGGTGTAGGTCCACTCATCGCTCAGCAGCGGGAAGAACGGTGGCCGCAGCCGATCGAGCCTCGGGTCGAAGTTGTAGTTGCGGGGCGTAAAACAGCACGACATGTTCCCGGTACCGAGCGAGGCGTTCGAGCCGTACATGTTCAGCTCGCTGTCCGACAGGTTTATCCGCGAGCCGTTACATGCGGTGGCGGTCTTAAGCTGGCCGTTCTGATTGAGGATCGCCGCGTAGATGTTGAGCTCCCGATCCGAACCGACACTCGTCGGATTGATCCACACCTCGTCAGAGCCGATGAGCCCGACCACGTCGTTCCCGGTGAGTGCGCTGCCATAGGTGATGTCGGAAGCAATGATCACGTTGCGCCGGGTGGAGGAGTTCCCGGCATAGAACGAAACGATGCCGTTCATTACGAAGGGCGCGGTGCTATTGAGTCCGATCACGATGTGCTGGTTGGCCCACACGGCGCCATTCACCGGTAGATCGAAGGTACTGAGATACGTCCATGAGGCGTTTTGGGAGTATTTCGTCCACGACGACTCGGCGCCGTCGCAGTAATCGGCAGCCGGTGGACTCGTCGCGTACGACACCTTGAGACGGGTCGGCTGCCCGACCGTATTCACAGTCTCGATCAGGTATGCGTCAACGCCTGCGGGAATGCCGGCGTTGTAGGTTGGGTCGAGACAGATACCACCGCTATCACACGCGGCACGTTCGAGCAGACCAAGATCGTCCCAGAAACGATCGAAGTCGATCGGATCGGGGTAGTAGTCGGTGACGTATTCTCCTGCGGCGTTGTTGCCACCGCTCGAATCGTAACCCTCGGCGCCGTTCTGCCACGTCGGCGGACCGTACCATTCGCCGTACGAATAGAACCCGATGCTGTTCTCAGCAAACACGTCCGCATACGCTTCGCCGCCCGTCCGATACCCGATGTTTCCGCCGACGTACACCTTCCCGAACGTTTTGGCTCCGTTGCCATAGCGCAGGTCGTTCTCAACCATGCGAACGAATTCGGAAATCGCCGTTGCTCGAATCTCAGAGGTCACAACCCGGGGGTTCAGGCGCCCCGCCTGACGTCCGACCACCGTCACCTCTACCTGTTTCCCTCCGGCCGGCGGCGTGACGCGAAGCAGCACCTCGATGTCGTCATCCGGCGTGGACGCATCTCCGGCTAACAAAGGATGTGCATAGAAAGTAGTGGTTTCGACGTAGTCCCACGTAGCGCAGGTGGTTATCCAACTATTGCCCGGCGACACTGTGGTGTTGTACCCCGCGGAAGCCGTGTCGGTGCAGGTCCGTGGCGCCTCGGCTTCATCAACGTATCGTTGGTAATAGAGCGGATCGATTGACAGCTTCGTGGCATAACGCTCCAGCATTGCTTCGGTCCCGGCCAGAACGGTGTCTTCACGCTTGAAGTAGTCGGCTTGGTTCAATTGAGAACTGGCAAGCGCTTGGATCATCACCGTCATCAGGATGATCGCAAGCATGCCCATGACGACGATCGCCATGGCGATGCCCTTCTGATCCTCATGGAGTTGGCGGAGTCTAGAGTCGATTGCCATTGCGCAGCCTCACGTCTTCTCGAATCTGCAACGCGGCGAGCGTTCCGAGTTCAGGGGTGGGATCGATGCGGAGGTCAATACGGACGACATCAAAATCGCACCTTGTGGCACCGCCGCACGACGTCGTCAATACCTCGGCGCCGGTGGTCCACGACACACCGATCAGCAGCGCGCCCCCTGTCGCAACGACATTGCTGATGAGGGTTCTCTCGGCAGGCGTATTGTCGTCGTATGTCCAGTTGGGTCCGGAGCCGGTGTCCGCGGCTATCACTTCGTGAACAAAGTCGCAGATATTGTTTGCACAGTTGGTGAGGTAGTAGCGGTATCGCTCGGGCCCGTCAATGTCAGCGCGCCGATCGGAATAGAAGATGAGGTCGAGCGAGCTCCATGAGGAATCGAGCTTTTCGATGATGGCGCCGTCGCCGTCGATGTCCGTCGCCTGACGGAGCTCAAGCAACATCTGAGAGATCACCGGCCGAATGTCACGCAGCGTCGATGCGCGCTGATCTTCTAGCTGGACGTTGCGGCTGAACGCTGAGAACAACGTAAAGAAGGCAGCAGACACCATGAGGGTGATTATGGTCGCGACCGTCACCTCGGTGAGGGTCATCCCCTTCTCCCCGGACCGGAGACGACGTGTCACATTCGTCAACATGACCCGCTCACGCTCCACGTCTTGTTGTAGTTGTTGAGCGTCGTGCTCGTGCTACTCAAAGGAGAACTCGGGTACGAGGCCGTGTCACAGAATGCCTTCAACTCAACGAGTTGGCCATAGTTCTCAGCCAGGATGAACGTCACGTTCCCCAGGTAGTTGGCCGGGATCCGCACCCATGTTCCGCTGGAACCGCCGAGCCGATATTCATAGAATCCGTTGGGACCGACCGGGCCATAACGAAGCCGGAATCGATCGGTCCCGCTCGGCTTGCTGACCTGGAGAGTCCTGCTCCCGGACCCCGAGCCCGTGGAGAAACTCCACACCGCATCACCGTGCCCCCAGACCGTCGATGCTGTCGCGGTGAGACTCCCGGTACTTGCGGGGATGTTGAGCGTTACCTGCCCGTTCTCGTCGGTGTACCCGATCCATGAGCCGAGCGTCGGATGGACCACCTCGACTCTTGCGCCGTTGATCACATAGCTCGACCACCCGACGTAGTTGACTGTGAACACGTAGTCAACGCCTGTGAAGGCCTGCACTTCCATGTCAATCGTGCCGCTCGCGGACGTGCCGCCACCAAACCCGGGGACATCAAGATCGACAAACGTCGTGGCGTATCCGGAGGCACTCGCGGTCACGCGGTACAAGTCCGGCACGAGGTCGGAGAAGCTGTACTCGCCCGGCGAGCCGGTGTATGTCCACCCCGAAGAGAGGTCAAGCAAGGTCAGAGAGGCGTTTGTTATCGGAAGCCCTGTGTCTTGGTCGTTGACGGTCATCGTCAGCGACGCCGGCTGATAGAGGCGGACGGTACGCTTGGCGTTCCATCCCCCGATTGCGTCGACGAACGTCGCTCCACTCGAAATCGAAACCGGATCAATCAACCAGTCGGTTGATCCGAACGTCTGGATCGTATACGTTCCAAGATCGACACCGGCGAAGTACTGGCTGAGATTCGCATCGGAGGAAACGTAGGTGTTCGGCCCCACGATCTGCACTTTCGGCGGTGGATCACCATATGGGTCGTAGGGCTCGTAGAGGTCAAGGTCTACTTGAACCACGGCGACGGTCTCAAGCGCCCCGATTGTCGGCGGTGAGACAATGGTTTCCATCGTCACGGGTTTCGCCGAGCCGACGACCGGCGATACCGTGACGACCACGGACTTGTAGTTGACACCCAGGTCGTAGGTACCTTCAACGCCATCGCCACCCTGGGCAACTACGTTCAGGCCGGTCAGACTGCCGACGTACTGGACCGTCGTCTCGACGGTGTAGTCGCGCCCCGACACGTTCTGTATCTCGGTACGTGCGAGGATCCCATCAGGGGCGTAACCGACGTTTCCGACGTCATCGTATACGAGAGAACGCACTTCTTCGATGCGCGCCTGGGCGATGTTTTCGGCCACCGTCGTGTCTTTGGCACGGTCGATTGTGCGCATAGAAATGGCCAACGGTGTGATCGTCAGCACAATCGCGATAAGTAGAATTCCCGCCGCCATCATGGACTCGACGATGGTGAATCCACCCTCGGCGTCTTCCAAGCGGACGCGGAACCGGTCCTCAAGTATTGCCATGGGGTATTCGTCGGCAAACACAGGCCATTTCTTGAGTATTCGCGGTACCCGCTGAGGGTGCCATTTCCCGGCGGCCGGAATGACTACGTGGTGCCCTAGTTCCCACCCTCAATCAACAGTTCTGGCGTCCATATGCCCCCAAAATAGTGCACGATCGGACGCCAGTACCCTGGGAAGTTACCGGTCCCCGGCCTGAGGGACCAGCCGGTACGCATCAAACACGCCGTCAATTGCCGCGAGTTCCTTCACGATTCCATCAAGGGCCTGCGCATCACTGATTTCGATCTCGTATCGAAGGACAGCTATGCGATCGCGTCCCGTGGCAGAGGATGACGCCTGAATGTTGGCGCCGAGCGCGGACAACGACGACGTCACATCGCGCAGCAGCCAGGGCCGGTCAAGCGCCTCAACCTGTACCCAGACAAAGAACGAGCCGGTTTGTTGTGGAGCCCACGCAACGTCGATCAGGCGCTCCGAGCGCTCCCCGAGGGCGCCGACGTTCGCACAATCCGCACGATGGACTGAGACGCCGCGCCCGAGGGTCACGAACCCGACAATCTCATCGCCGGGAACCGGCGCGCAACAACGGGCTATGCGCACCAGCAGGTCGTCCATACCCTCCACGATGATGGACCTCTTGGGGCGCCGCTCCTTGCGGTGCACCGGTGGTGACAGGAGATCCTCATCCGCTTCGTCGGGTTTCTCGGGAGAAAGCAACCGTACCAGCCGGTTGGCGACTGTCTGGGCACTCAAGCGCCCCTCACCCACCGCAATAAACATCGTGTCGCCGTCGTCATACCCCATGTCCCCGGCGATTTCGTTGAGCAGGTTCTCACGACCCTGCTGGGATAGACCGAGACCCTCACGCCGAATCGCCTTCGCAACGAAGTCCTTGCCGTCCTGGAGCGCCGCCCCGCGACGTTCTCTTGTGTACCAGTTGCGAATCTTGGATGCGGCTCGCGACGACTGGACGAAGTCCAGCCAATCGCGACTTGGATGTGCAGCCTTCGACTTCGATGTGATGATCTCGACGATGTCGCCTGATTCAAGTTCGGTCGCGAGCGGCACAAGACGCCCGTTCACCTTCGCCCCGACGCATTTGTGTCCAACATCTGTGTGAACCAAGTAGGCAAAATCCACAGGTGTGGAACCCCGCGGAAGCGTGAGTACCTTCCCGGCCGGAGTGATAGCAAATACCTCGTCCTGATAGAGGTCGAGCTTCAGATTCTCAAGGAACTCTGCGGGGTCACTCGACTCCTCCTGGAGTGAGCGGAGATCAGCTACGAAGTCGTCAGCCGCCGTAGTGACCCCCTCCTTGTAGCGCCAGTGTGCCGCAATTCCGTACTCCGCCATATAGTGCATTTCGTGTGTACGGATCTGGATCTCAAGCGCCTTTCCGTCGGGTCCGACAACCGTCGTGTGGAGCGACTGGTAGAGGTTGTATTTCGGAGTTGCGATGTAGTCCTTGAAACGACCGTCGATCGGCCTCCACATGGTGTGGACAAGACCCAGAGTGGCGTAGCAGTCTCGGGTGTCATTCACGCGCACTCTGACGCCGATGAGGTCGTGAATATCGTCGAATTCGAGGCCCGACGAGATCATCTTTCGGTAGATTGAATAGAGGTGTTTCGGGCGACCGGTGATTTCTGCATCAATGCCCGCCTCGTCGAGCGCATGCACGAGCTCGCCGATCACATCCTCGATGTGCTGTTCGCGTTTCGGCGCACGCCTGCGAACCAGATCCTCCAATTCGGCCATCCGCTTTGGGTACAGCGTTGCGAAACAACGCTCTTCCATTTCGTGCTTCACTTCCTGCACACCGAGTCGACTCGCAAGCGGCGCATACACATCGAGTGTTTCGCGGGCAACCCTCATCCTCTTCTCCTCAGGCAAGGGACCCAGCGTCCGCATGTTGTGCAGACGATCGGCGAGTTTGATGATGAGCACCCGAATGTCGTGAGACATCGCGATTGCCATCTTGCGAATCGTTGCCGCCTGTTGTTCTTCTCGCGATGAGAACTTTATGCGATCAAGCTTGGTGACACCATCGATAAGCGCGGCGACGACCTCGCCGAACTCGGCCGCAATGTCGTCCAGGGTTACTGCGGTATCTTCGACAACGTCGTGGAGAAATGCTGCGACAAGAGTCTCACCGTCCATACCGAAGTCGGCGAGGATCTCCGCCACGGCGAGCGGATGCGTCACATATTCCTCACCCGTACGGCGGGTCTGACCCTGATGCGCCGCTACCGCGACATCAAAAGCACGATCGAGGATGTCCCGCGCGGCATCGTCGCCATGGTGTCGTCGGTACAACGACACCACCGAGGCGAGGATCTCGCGCGCCGGCCTGCCCGTCCTAGACGTGTCAGTCACCACAGTCGCGCTCCCTTTCTCGTGAGGTGCCGCAGAGCGAACCTCTGAGTCCCGGTGGCCCGGCCACCGGCGTTCCGCGTGGTCCGCGGACACCGCCAAGCGGTCCGAAGCGGTCGAGTTCAGTTTACCGGTGCTTCTTGCGGTGTTTCGGCGCCCGCGGGGGCGCCGCTGCCGCCACCCGTTCCTTGGCTGCCTCGACGGTGACTTCGGTGGCCGTCAGAACACCTGCACCGCTCCGGCGTCGAGCAGCGCGGGCCCAATCCTCCTCGCGCTCTTTCCACACCGTGAGCAGCGGGGTTGCGATGAAGATCGATGAGTACGTACCGGCGGCGACACCAATGAAGAGAGCGAGCGCAAATTCCTGCAACGTTGCCGCCCCTAGAAGTATCGACCCGACAACCAGGAGTGATCCCACTGGAACCAAAGAAGTCATCGACGTGTTCAGCGACCGCATGAGTACCTGATTCATCGAGAGATTCGCGATCTCGGCGAAGCTGTGCCGGGTCCCTATCTCGTCGACGTTTTCTTTCACTTTGTCGAACACAACGACCGTGTCATAGAGGGAGTAGCCCAATATCGTGAGGATCGCGATAACCGTAGCGGGCGTTACCTGGATGCTGAATATCGAGTAGATACCAGCCGTGATAGCAAGGTCGTGGAACAGCGCGGCTAATCCTGCAGCCGCCATCTTCCACTCGAACCTCCACGAGATGAATACCGCAACGACGATGAGGAAAATCACGAGGGCCCTGATTGCGCGGGCGGTGATTTCAGCACCGAAGGTCGGCCCGACTGCAGACAGGTTTGTGTCCGCGGTGCTCACGCCGGTGATCTGCGCCACTGTCGCGATAAGCGCATCCTGGCCGTCGTTGTCGAGAGCTTCGGTCTGGATAAGAACGCTTTGGACACCCGCCCCGCTGTCGGTGAATTGGACGCGAGCCGCTGAGAGTCCGATCTCGTCTAGCGCATCTCGCACCTCGGTGACAGTTGCCCCTGCAACGTTCGGGGCATCAATGATTACGCCCCCGGTGAAATCGACGCTGCCTTCGAACCCACGGAGAGACACAGAACCGAGAATCAGACCGAGCACGATACCGGACACAATGAAGTAGGTCTTGCGACGCGAGATGAAGTCGATCGACGTCTCACCGCGATACATCTTTTGCGCCCAGTTCATGCGGTCACCCCCGTGACCTCATCCTTGGCTCGGCCGGTCGCACCGCGAATGCTCAGCGCTCCACCTTCACCAAGACGGGATCGAACCAGGTACATGACCGCAGGGCGCGTGAAGTAATAGGCCACGATGACATCGATCACGGTGGCAACGCCGAGCGTAATTGCGAAACCCTTCACCGGCCCGATGGCCAAGAGCCAAAGGAGAATCGACCCTAGGAATGTCACGGTGTCACCCTTAAGGATCGTCGAGAAGGCCTTATCGAACCCCTGGTCCACGGATGGACGTAGCGGTCTCCCCTTGCGGTGTTCTTCCTTGATGCGTTCAAAGAACACAATGTACGAGTCGGAGGTGATCCCGACCGCGACGATGATTCCGGTTACTCCGGCGAGAGTGAGCGTTGTTCCCTGGAGATTTCCCATCAGAATCAGCGCAGCGATCAGAAGAGAACCGAACACCGACAGGCCCACAACTGCAACGACCCCGAGGATTCGGTAATACGCCACGAGGGCAAACGCGACAATGATGAGGCCGGCCAACCCTGCTACCAGCCCTGCTCTAAGCGAGTCTTCACCGAGACTCGCCGACACGGATTCCAGCTGTTGGCGCACGAGTTCGGTCGGCAGCGCACCGTATCGCAGAATGGCAGCCAGGTCCTGTGCTTCTGCCTGAGGATCTTCGGTTGACCCGATGGTGATCTGCACACCGGAGGCGTCGAGTGCTTCACCTGCCTGGAGACGACTGTCGATGGTGGGAGCCGACGTGACAATGCCGTCGACAACGATTGCCATCGCGCGCCGCGGATCGTTCGGGGGGAAGAGTGTGAGCGATGCAGTACCGTCCTCGAACCGTTTGGCGCCGTCGGACGTGAACTGTGGAATGACCACCCATCGGCCCCCGGTCATTTGACCGAACTGCGGTGTTGCTCCTGTGATGTCGGTTCCGGTAAGGAAAGCCGGCCCCACCTGATAGACAAAACCGTCATCGCCAGCCAGATAGGATGTCTGGTCGGGTGAGTCGGAAATCGTCAGTCCGGTTTCCGGATCGAGGTTGTCAGGTATCGCCGGCTGATTGCCGGGATCACCTGGTGCTGCGGTAGTTGTGGGGGACGACGGCAGCGTCGACGTTGTTTGCAGCTCCTCGGGAAGAGCGAGAGTTCCATCTTGAAACGCCGGACTCACGAAACTGCGCGCCAGGACCGGTCGGAAGGAGAGCGTTCCGGTGGTGCCCACGGCCTCAAGGGCGCGTTCGCGGTTCTCCACCCCCGGGAGCTGGACAAGAATCGAGTTGTCGCCCTGAACCGATATCTCCGGTTCCTGTACGGCACCTAAACCCTCGATGCGCTGCCGCATGATCTCAACGGCTTTCGACATGACCTCTGGATCAGTGCCCTCCGGCGCCTCAAGCACCACCGAGAAGCCACCGCGCAGATCAAGTCCAAGCTTCGGTGTGTCGCCCGCAGCGATAAGACCGCCAAGCAATAGCCACGAAAAGAGCGCAGCCGCCAAAGCTCTTACGAAGAAGTTGCGCTTCATTCGTCCGTGCCTTCGAGTCGTTCCCCGATGGCGCGTCGCGTCATACGGATCGTCGACCCCGGGGCAACCTCAACGGTCAGGTCGTCGTCACCCAGCTCGACGATCTTCCCGTAGATGCCACCAACCGTGCGAATCTCGTCGCCGACGCTGACAGAGTCGCGCAGAGCCTGTGCGGCCTTCATACGCCGCCTCTGCGGGAGAATCACCAGCACATAGAACAAGATACCCATGACCAGGATTAGATCGGA
>BDTL01000083.1 GCA_002898115.1 bacterium BMS3Bbin02
AGCCTCGTGGGTTCGTGGCAACCACACCATATCCGGCGCCAGCGTACACCTGGAACTCATCAAAAAAGCGATACCCGTATTGGGTAGCCGGGCCGCCATGAATGTTGTAGAGCAGCGGCACCTTCTCCTCCCCGGCGGGCAGATACACCCACCCCGCGATGCTCACGCCGTCGTGGTCAATGGTGAACTCCTGTGGAGCAACGAGGTTCACCGACGTCTTGAATTCAGCGTTGAGATCAGTGAGGCGCGTCTCCACGCCGTCCTTCAACAAGAACAGGTCACCGGGGTCCGTAGGGTTTGTGGCTACGAATGCGATCGCCGTACCGTCTGAGTGCGTCGAGAAACCGCCGACCCATCGATCTCCGCCGATGACGGTTGTCCAGTTGTCTCCTTCGAGCGACACAACATGAACACGACCCTCGAACTCGAGCGTACTCAGAATACGGTCATCGTCCAGAAAGAATGGCCCTTGCGGCTGACCCGGGGGGTTTGCTGTGAGGTTGTAATCAATCGAGGTGACCGGCTCTATCGCATCGCTGGTCACGCGGTTGAGTGGGTATACCGTCGGGTGGCCCCAAAGGTCATCATCACCGACGACGTACAACGATCCATCCGGGCCGTACACGGCGTTCCCCCATGACCCGGCCTCGGTAACCGCGGTCACATCCCCGCCTGCAACGGGGACCGTGAACACCTGAGACCCGGGCAGCACACCTGCGGGATCATGACGCTTCGACAAAAAGACAACGGTCGACCCGTCCGGCGAAACATTGATGCCCCACTCGTTGAAGTCGCCAGGAGTGAGACACACCGGATCGGAACCATCCAGCAACAAAACCCAGACGTGCGTCCTTTTGTCGTACGTGTATCCCTGGTCATCTCCGCGGAAATCCGCAGTCGAAACCCGCCGGGGTCGCCTGGCCCGCTCCTCCTTGTCGAGATCCTTGACGTCTTCGATCCACTCGGCTGCGACAACGACCAGACCCGACCCGTCGGGGAGCCAAACAATCTGGCGCACACCGAGCTCGAACTCGGAGACCACTGCTGCCTCTCCGCCCGACGCGGGCATAACCGCCAGCTGAGCTGTGGCATCTTCGTCGTCAGGCTTGCGAATGAACGCGAGACGGTCACCCGACGGCGACCATCGTGGGGACGTGTCGTTCAGTCCTGACGTGAACGGTGTCGCCTCGGCGCCATCCCAGTGCCAGACCTGGCGAACGTACCGATCCTCTGCAAGGTCCATCTGAGAGACCACGAAGGCAATCCGGTCGTCAAAGGGGTGTATCCGTGGGTCGGTTGGCGTCCTAAAGTCGCCAAGTTGGTCAGGTCTCACGGCGGCACTACTCCTTCGTTTTCTCAGAGCAACGATACCCATTGATTCATCGGCCGCAGCCAGTGTTGTAGCCTCGCCCCATGCAGAGATTCATTGCATCCGGGTTTGGCGTCGGTCTGATCCCCCAAAAACTCTGGGGTTCCGACAACGGCGCAGGCACCTTTGGCGCCGCACTCGCGGCGATCGTCGCTTGGCTGGTCTGGCCGTTGGGTGTTGCGGCGCAGCTCGCCGTGCTCGCGGTCGCGATCGTTCTCTCCCTGTGGGCACCACGACCGTTCGCCGCGAACCATGCCGATCCGGGGTGGGTCGTCATTGATGAGGTTGCGGGAACCTTGATCGCCCTCATCGGTTTGTCAGCCGGGGGCTTCCCATGGTTCGTTGCCCTCGCCGTCGCGCGCCTCGCAGACATATTCAAGGTCTTGCCCGGTGTACGGAGGGCAGAAGCACTCCCGGGTGCGATCGGCATCACCATGGACGACCTCGTGGCCGGTCTGTACGGCTTGGCGACCGGGTGGGCTCTGGTCACACTCCTCTAGAACGCGTCAGTCGAACTCGAAGTAGCGGACCGCAAGGATACCGTCGAGCTTTTCGATGCCGGCGAGTTGCTCCTCAGTGATACGACTGTCGACACGGACACCCATCATTGCCGCCTCGTCACCGCTGCGGCCTACCACCATGTCCGAAATATTGACGTCGTTCTCCCCGAGGTATCCACCCAACCGACCGATAACCCCCGGTGTGTCGTCGTTGCGCACAATGAGGGTGTTCCCTCCGAGTCGCACCTCGATAAAGTAACCATCGACTTCTGTGAGGACTGGGCCCTTGTGCGCCGTTGCAGTCCCCGCAACAACACGGTCTACGCCGTCCACAGTACCGGTAATGCGGATGCTCGACTGATAAGCGTCAGTGGAGGCCTGTGCCATTTCTCGGACCGCGATACCGTGTTGAGCTGCGATCGACAGTGCGTTGACGTAGGTGACGGGCCGATCAGTCACGAACGAAAGGGCTCCCTTCAACGCTGCCAGCGCAAGCGGCTTCACAGAGAACTCGCTGATCGCCCCCTCCGCAATGACAGTGAAGTCCCGTGGGACACCGTTTGCAAGACCGACGAACACTCGCCCAAGTTGCACCGCGACCGGGAGGAACTCCGACAACTCCGGCGGCACATTGGGTCCGAGGTCAAGGTTCACTCCCGTCAGGACCAGCTCGCCACGCAAGGTTGCGGCAATCGATTCCGCAACCGCAATCCCCGCTTTGTCCTGTGCCTCAACTGTCGACGCCCCGAGATGCGGTGTCATGACAATCGACGGCGCATCAAACAGCGGCGACGACGTCATCGGTTCGGTTGCGTACACGTCGATCGCGGCACCGCCGATCTCACCCGAACGCAACGCTGCCGCGAGATCATCCTCAACGACGATCCCGCCGCGGGCGACGTTAATAACGCGCGCTGAGGTCTTCATCTTCTTAAAGGCCTCGGCGTCGAGCATTCCTTCAGTGTGACGATTGCGGGGAAGGTGGATCGTCAAAAAATCGGCGGTTGTGAGCACCTCTTCAAAATCTATAAGATCGACTCCCATGCGACGGGCACGGTCGTCCGACACGAACGGGTCGTATGCCACGACCTTCATACCAAACGCCTTGGCGCGTTCAGACACGAGTGTGCCGATCTTTCCGAGGCCGAGGACTCCGAGCACCTTCCCGTGGATTTCCACTCCACCCAGTTGTGCACGATTCCACTCGCCGCCGCGCAGTGACGCGTCCGCCTCGGGAATCCGACGAGCCTGAGCAAGAATCAGGGCCATAGTGTGTTCCGCGGCGCTGATGACATTGGCGTGGGGTGCATTCACCACGAGCACGCCTGCCGCCGTCGCGGCATCAAGATCAATGTTGTCCACACCGATCCCGGCACGACCGATCACATCGAGGTTCGGAGCAGCTGCGATCATCTCAGCATCAACGCGAGTCGCGGATCGAACGAGAAGTCCCCGAGCGTTCGAGAGTCGTCGTAGAAGGTCAGACCGGTCGACGCCGACCGCAAGATCAACCTCGCAAAACTCCAGCAGAGCTGCGATCCCGGCATCTGAAATTTCCTCGGCGACAACGACTTTGGGCTTCACGCTTCCATCCTGGTCTCGCAAGGCGCCATCATGGCACTACCTGACGACACACCGAAATCGGGACCATAGACGCACCACCAGGGTCGATATGCCCTTGCATCTCCCGTCCGAATCCGTACTGTGGGGGTGTAGACCGCAATAGGAGATGCCATGACAACAACACACTGGCCACCACAGCACATCCTTGTTGGCATCGACGGCTCCGATCAAGCGACACGCGCCGCCGCAACAGCCGCCGACATGGCCCGCACGAACGGCGCCAGACTGACAATCATGACAGTTGTCCGCCCACCCGAAGGATGGTGGGGAATCGTCGGAACACCGCCGACTGCTACCGCAATGGCGCGGATGCTCGAGTCCGCGCAGCGCGATGTCCTCGACGCTGTCGAAGCGGACGTCGATCTGACCGACGTGGTCTATGAGTTGGTCGAAGAGATCGGTGACCCGGCGGCCATCTTGAGTAACTACACCCTGGACAACGACGTGGACCTCGTGATCCTCGGCCGTCAGGGAGCAGGCCTGCTTGAACGAATCATGATCGGGTCGGTCGCGAACCGAGTCTCGCACAAGGCGCCGAGCCCGGTAATGCTGGTTCCCTAACCTCGGACCTGGACGACCAGCCGGCGACCGAAGAGCGCGTCGTTCATTGCCGCGATAGCGTTATCGCCTTCGGGTGAACGAATCCACCCGACGAGACTGCCGGCGTCGCCACCGGAGTCAAGCCAGACCGCCGTATAGATGTTCGGGTAAGAATCAGCGTCAGCAAGCTCCACAGCTTGGACCCGGTTTGCCAGGGGGGAGCCGACCAACGTGCCCTCCTCAACCCAGATGAACGCTTCACGGTCAACGGCGACCTGGAGCGTGAAACCCATGCCCTGGCCGGTGGTGGTCAACCACGCGGCTCCGGTTCGGTCAACACCCGAAGCTTCCCACACCTTCGACTCCGATTCGTACGTACCGGACCCATCCGCTCGTGTGACGAACGCGTCACCGCGCAGAGCAAGCTTGGCGAATGCCTCAGGTGCCGATAGACCGTCGTACTCCGCCACTTTGTCCGGTGGCCCCACCAGGACGAACCTTGACTGAAAGAGCACCGCCGATTGTGCCTGCGGGTTCTGTTGGAGGAACGTGGCGAGCCGGTCGGGTGCATGGACGATTGCCAGATCCGCTGCGCCCTGTTCGAGAAGGGTCAACGCCTCGGCCGATGTCGCCGCCAGCACATTCATCGACTCGGCGAACGGCGATTCCGCGACGAGGTACTCAACAACACCGTTGTCAACGATCGTGGTTCCCGCGGCAACTACGGTGCTCTCGGCGTCTCCGGCTCCGCCGCATGCCGCGACAACAAGTGTGAGAGCAACCAGGACACCGTGACGTCTCACGCTCGCTCCACTGCCCGAACCGCTGTTGCTTTGACGCTCACAAACACGTCCGTCCCTTGCTCGACCTCGAGCGCGTCTTGCGCCGCCGGAGTAATCACGGCAATCACGGGAACACCAACGTCGACCGTTAACTGGACGAGGGAACCCAGTCGGACGACGGATTCAACGCTTCCGCCCCAGTGGTTTTGCGCCGACGACACCGCATCATCTCGCGAAACGAGCACCGTCTCGGCGCCAAACAACACCGCGACGCGGTCACCGATGTCGAGAGAGTCGGATCGTCTCGCAGAGATCAACAGCGGACCACACGCAACGGTACACATAGCGTCGCTGACATCACTGATGGCGCCTACGAGCACATTCTCCACACCGATAACCCTCGCAACGTCCTCGGACGCCGGGGCGTGCATGACGTCGGCGACGGGGCCTTGCTGCTCAATGACGCCATCGACAAGGACCGCAACTTCAGTGGCAAGCATCGCCACAACATCTCTGTCGTGTGCGACAACAACAGCAACACGGTCCTCCGCGGCTTCGGCAATACTGTGGATCACGAGGCTGCGGTCCCGTTTGTCGATCGGGGCGAGCGGCTCGTCGAGGAGCAAGACCTTGGAGCCTGATGCAAGGACTCGGGCAAGATTGACCCGTTTCTGCTCACCCCCTGACAGGCTCCGACCCCTGGTTCCCAGGGTATCGGCGACCCCGAGACGTTTCGCCCACTCTTCCGCGCGGACCTTCTCAGCGCCCCGTAGCCCGATGGTGAGAGTCCTACGAGCGGGACCGCGCAACATCCAGGTGTGCTGGGGCAGATACGCAACGTCGTTGCGCGACGCAAACTCGTGACGAAGCAAGGTGGATTTGCCGGCCCCATTCGGTCCAAACACGACCAGCCGCCCGATCGGCGGGATCGGAAGATCAGGCGGGACTGGAGGGGTTCGCCGTCTAGCCACGCTGCTCGCCCTTCACCTGGAGCCACGTGAGTGTCGCGTTCGTCACCAACGCAACGAGCAATAACACTCCGCCGAGCGCGAGAGCCGCCCCGAAACGAGCTTGCCGGGTTTCTTGCACGATGGCGGTAGTGAGCACCCGGGTCTCCCCTGCGATGTTGCCACCGACCAGAAGCACGGCTCCGACCTCAGCAATGACGCGCCCAAACCCTGTAGCGACAGCGGCAAGAAGCTGCGGCCACACCTCCGTAACGTACACCCGAAACCGTGTCACAACACCAACCTGCAGCGACGCCACGAACTCAACTGCGGGGGCCGGCAGTGCACCAACGGCCGCGGCCGTAAGGCCAATGACAATGGGGGTTGCGAGCAGAACCTGGGCGATCACCATCACGATTGGCGTGAACAGGATGTCGAGGTTGCCGAACGGACCTGTCGGCCACACGAGTACCAGCAACACGAGCCCGACTAACACGGGTGGAAGTGCCATGGCCGTGTTGACCAGCGTCATGACGAGGGTCCGGCCACGGAACCGGACTCGCCCCAACCCAACACCAAGAGGAACTCCGATGATGATCGCTCCGAGGGTTGCAGCGAGCGCAATCCAGATCGTCCTGATCAGGACGGCAACGAGTTCGGCGCCGGAGCCACCCACATAGTCGAGAGCGTCCCGAAGGATCTCTGCCAGGAAGTCCACGACCTACTGGTTCTGGAAGAAGAAGTACCAGGCTCCGAAGGCGACGATCCCGGAAAACACGGCAATCTTTATCGTCGATTTCACGATTGAAAATACGAGGCCCGCAACGGCGAGCACACCGATCACAGCAAGGATCAGGGCGAACTTCGGGTTCGATTCGACCAGGCCGTCCGGTACAAGATCCTGAACACGCCCCGGAAGGAGATCGAAGGCATCCTCGGGGATCTGGTCTATGACTCCGTCCCTGAGCTGCTGAATGACATCATCTGATAAGTTGTCGACGACCTCTGGTGGGAGATCTTCGATGTTGACTTGGAACAGTAGATTTTCCATCCGCACATCGTAACCGCAAGTGCGAAAGATGGGGTGCCACCGTCGCCAGGGCGATTCGCCGAGACCGCTATCGTCACGGCGATGAATCTGACGCCGTTCACCGATCCGCCGTCCCTCATGGGGAAACTCATACGGGGAATACGCAAGACATGCTCACGCTGCGGCGGTGGCAAACTCTTCAAGAACTGGTTTACCCAGTTTGAGGACTGTCCAACATGTGGCTTGCATTTCGAGCGTGAAGACGGCTACTTCCTCGGTGCAATGATGGTCGATTTCGCCGTTACTGAACTCATGTTCGTCATAGTGTTGATCGTTTCCCTGGCTGCCACCTGGCCAGACCTTCCTGTCGCTCGACTGACGATCCTGCTGGTGGTTACGAACCTCGCGGTCCCGTTGCTGTTCTGGCCATTCTCTCGAACCCTGTGGATAGCAATGGAGCGCCATTTCTACCTCAAGAGCCATCAGGACCCGTGACCGGATACACGGGCTACGCTCCTTGGTCATGGAAGCAAGAGGCATTGATCGGGATGTATCCCTACGCATAGACATTCGGCTGCTCGGCGATCTGCTCGGCGAGACACTGGTCCGCCAAGAAGGACCCGACCTGCTCGCCCTCGTGGAGACGGTCCGGGACTTCACGAAGCAGATTCGGGGAACCGAAGACTTACCGGCGAATCCGGCGGCAGCGGCGGACCTCACGGCCCTTCTTGCTGCCCTCGACATCGAGACAACCATGTCCCTTGTGAGGGCATTCACGGTGTTTTTCTATCTCGCCAATGTCGCAGAGCAAAGTCACCGGCTCGATGAGGACACCCAGCGCGGGGCAAGCGGAGCGGGCGAACTTGAACGGGTCGTGACAGCGATCGCAGACTCCGATCGGTTGACCGTCCCTGAGCTGCAGCGGACGCTCGAGAACCTCGACATGCGGCCCGTATTCACCGCGCACCCGACTGAGGCCGCGCGGCGATCCATCCTCTCCAAGACGACCGCGATTGCGGACCTACTCAGCGAACGGTCCGACCCTCGACTGTCTGCGGCCGACGATGCTCGAATCGTCCGGCGGATAGCGGAGTTGATCGATCTCATCTGGCAGACCAACGAGTTGCGCGATGCACGTCCGACCCCCGTTGATGAAGCCCGTTCGGCCATCTACTACTTCGACGAAATATTCAGCGAGGTCGCGGGTGACTTGTTTGACGAGTTCTCCCACCAGGTGACACGACTCGGCGTTTCCTACCCACCGACATTGGCACCCGTGAGTTTCGGCACCTGGGTGGGTGGCGACCGCGACGGCAACCCCAACGTCACACCCGACGTAACGTTCGAAGTGCTGGAACTGCAGCATGACCGTGCGCTGCGCGAGCTCACTGCTGCTGTGGAGACCCTTTCTGCTGTGTTGAGTTCCTCGGAGTTCATCACCCGGGTCAGCAACGAGCTGAGGCAATCGCTAACAACAGATGCCGTTGCGCTCCCCGCGACGGCGCGGGTCTTCCGCAAGTTGTCAGCTGGTGAGCCGTACCGCCAAAAATGCGGCTTCATCCACCAACGGCTCCGTAACACTCGCGACCGCATCGCCGCAGACGGTATCCACGAACCCGGCGTTGACTACCAGGACGTCGGCGAACTCATTGCCGACCTCCAGCTCATCTACGACAGCCTCGCCGCCCACCACGGCGAACTTGTTGCCGACGGAGTCGTCGCTCGGCTCATGCGCAGAGCATCAGCGTTCGGTTTCCGCCTCGCCACGATGGACATTCGCGAACATGCTGACCGCCATCGCTCGCTCATCACCCACCTCCTCGGGCGCATCGGCGTAACCGACTTCGAGGACATGACGCCAGACGAACGAGTCAGCTTCCTCACTCGGGAGCTCGCTGGTGGCCGCCCGCTCAGCACGCTGGCTACAGCATTGCCCGACGATCTCGCACGCACCCTCGACACGTTCCACACGGTTCGGCGAGCACTCAAGCGCTTCGGACCGGACACGATCGAGTCCTACATCATCTCGGAGACCGCCGGCGCCGACGATGTGCTCATCGCCGCGATCCTCGCCCGCGACGCAGGCCTCATCGACCTTACCGCCGACGTCGCTTCGATCGGGTTCGTACCACTCTTCGAAACGATCGACGAGGTTCGAGCCGCGCACCTGACGATGGATCAGTTGCTCTCATCTGAACCGTATCGCCGACTCGTACACCTGCGTGGCGATCGCCAGGAAGTAATGCTGGGTTACTCGGACTCGAACAAACACGGTGGCATCACAACGTCGCAGTGGGAGCTCTACCGGTGTTCGCGGGCGTTGCGTGACGTTGCCATCCAACACGGCGTCGAACTCGTCCTTTTCCACGGCCGCGGAGGAACGGTGGGGCGGGGAGGTGGACCGACGGGGGAAGCAATCATGGCTCAACCCTGGGGCACGATCCACGGGCGCATCAAGATCACTGAACAGGGCGAGGTCATTGCAGACAAGTACGGCTTACCTCAGCTCGCCGCCGACAACATGGAACTCGCCCTGGCAGCCACCCTGGAAGCAACCGTATTCCACCAGAGTTCGCGCAAGACCCCGGCAGTTCTCGACCGCTGGGACACCGCAATGTCAGAGATCAGCGATGCCGCCTATGCAACGTATCGGTCGCTCGTCGATGATCCCCGGCTCGTCGACTACTTCCTGACCTCGACACCCGTCGATGAACTCGGTTCGATGAAGATCGGATCCCGGCCCTCGCGGCGTCCCGGTGGTGGGAAAGACAATGTCGGCCTGGGAGGACTTCGAGCTATTCCGTGGGTGTTCGGATGGACCCAGACCCGCCAGATCATTCCGGGCTGGTTCGGTGTCGGTACCGGTCTGCAGACTGCCCGTGATGCCGGCCACGGTGATCTCATTGCACAGATGTACGAGGACTGGGCGTTCTTCCGGGCGTTCATATCGAACGTCGAGATGACGCTCGCCAAGACCGACCTCACAGTCGCGTCGCGCTATGTCGACACACTCGTGGAACCCGAAACCGCAACCCTGTTCGAGGTGATCGAAGCCGAGCATGATCGGTCCCTGGAACAGATTCTGCTCATCACCGGCGGAAGCGCCCTCGTCGACCGTTACCC
>BDTL01000084.1 GCA_002898115.1 bacterium BMS3Bbin02
CTGCCGGAGCAATTGAGCGGTTCGACCCATCCCGAGCCTTGTACACCACCACCGGCCCCACGGCACTGTCCTCGGTGGCGACCTCAACCAACGGATCGCCGCTAAAGAACACACCCCGTTCATCAGGAGGGTTAAAGAAGAACCACACCCCGAGCCAGGAGCCACTCTCGCTCCGATAGAGAAAGGCGGCCTCCTCAACAAAGTCGGTAGTCTCGCCCGGACCGCCGACGTTTCTGCCATCGATCCCGTCCATCGCAATCGCCAAGCCCTCGGCGAGTTTCCACAGCGGCGTGGATGGAAGACCCCGAAACCGATCCGAGACCTCGCTCGTGTCGCCGATCCCCGTCGGCTCGGTTGTCTCCGTGGTTGACGTTGACGGTGCGCCTGTCGTGGTCGTGGTCGTGGATGTTGACACCACAGACACCGTAACGGAAGGTTCCGAGACAGGCACCGTTGTCGAACTAGCCGACGACTCGCTTGTGCAACCCGCCAACACAACCGACACGGCACCCACAAGAACGAACAGCACCCCACGATCAACAATGCGACGACCAGTGCGCCGCCGAGCGGGTTCCCGTCCAGCACCGAACCTGTCACCGGTCTGCGCACTCACGGCTGCTTCACACCAATCCACATCCCACGACGCAACACCTCAAGATCATCCCGGTAGGCCTCGATGAACCGCTGCTCCAGCTCGGTGCGTGCTTCAAACAGCGCCCTTGCTAGACCGATGTTGCAGCTCTCGAACGCATCGATGGTCGCCACCTCAATCTCTTCCAGTGCGTCAATCTTATCCGAGGGTATCGCGCTACCCCAAGCCGCAATCAGATCCGCCGCCTTGTCGTCAAGACTACCGAACATGTCGCTGGGTTGCCCATAGTCGTAACCGGCGTCAGACATGCAACCGGACCATTCCTTGGTCGCTACGACAACACCGGGCTGCCGGGCAACCTGATCTTCGACTTGGGTGGCGTAGACATCCCGCAGCGGCCGCATCGCTTGCGCCAGCGTCGTGACCTCATCGAACGCCTTCGCTTTACAGCTCCCCGAGAACGCCTCGGGGCTTTGCGACACGCTATCCCAATCCTCGCCGTGTAACGCGGTGAGATAGACGTCCCTCTCGCTGGCGGCGAGCTGTTCAACGTACGCATCAGTCGGACTCAGATCTTTGCGTGCAAGGGGCGCCGGGTCATCTCGCAAACTCTCGGCGAGCCCGATACCACGTGCCGACGTATTCCCCGGCACGTTGATCACACCGGCACCGGCCTCGGGCCAATACATGAACCCGGCGTCCTGCATACATTCTTCCACGATGGCTTCACGGGCCTCCTCTTCCGCCATATAGATATCGTTTTCTGCCTGGATGTTGTGTCCGAAGCCCACGTACTGCGCCATCGGAAGGGACGCCAACTCGGTCCTCTGCGCGCTCACCGCGGCAACGGAACCGAATACAAGTCCGAGCACTGCGGTGACAACCAGTGTTCTCTTTGTCGACATGTGATGCACTCCTCTCAGTACATGTTCGGTGGGTAACCGAACCATCTATCGACGGCCCACCCGATCCGCCACTGCCACGTCGCCGACCGTATGAAACTGACACCGGTCGGCCAATCATGGAACTCCATCTCGTAATACGCGACATACGGGACATCCGTGTACATCTCGCTGATGTAGGTCGTGCACGACGTGTTGTGTCTGCACGCGATGTCGTTCGTACCCGGGCTGGCACCGGCGACGTAGTAGCGCATGTGCTCGGCGAGCGCTTTCGTCGCATTCGAGCTGCTCGAGGGTTCATAAATCGTCCACGTGCCGGCGTTCGACGCTACACGGTTGCTGTTGCATGCCGTACTACCGGCATTGGTATGGATCGCGATATGCATTCGAGCGTTCCAAGTCTCAGACTCCAACATCCGGGAATTGATACTCGAACTGATGCTGCCGAGTTTGACAAAATAGCCGCGGGCAACTAGGTCGTTGCCGTACCCAGCCGCGGCTTCATACCCGATATCACGCGCCCCGAACTTCTCCACGTAACCATTGCAACCTTGGTTGCCCTGGCTCGACGGCGACAAGTAGATCTTGTAACCGTTCGTCGGATAGGTGTTCCATGTGTACTCCGCCGCCCCGGTCGGCGTCACATTGAGGGCGACAAAAGCGGCCGACGAAAAGACCGCCAGAACCACCAGTACTCTCAGTAATCGCATCGCTATACCTCCAAGTTCTCGATCGCTTGCATTTGTGTCTCGTCGTCCAAGACTCGTGGCCTGGGCCAGCGAGATGACGTTCCCGGTGCAACCCACCGGGTGGGGGTTACCGGCATCCCGTTGCCGTCGAACCTCGACTGTCTCAACGTATCAATCGAATGCGTGCCTGTCCGCGCCAAAACCTGGCACACTCATGCCAAGAACCCCGCACGACAACAACGTTGACAGACCTAGCCGCGTCCCGCCCAGTCTCGTGTTCCCGAACTCAGTATCGACCTCGACTCGCCCTCGGACCTCGCCGCGGTTCGAAACCACCCCGACGGCGTCTGGATCGAGGACATCATCCGATAGGCTGCATCCATGACTTCACCAATCGTCCCAGCAGCTAACAACGGCACTATCAACCTGCCGGTCCCTGCATCCGCTCTTGCGATCGGCGCCCACCCCGACGATATCGAGTTCGGCGCGGGGGGCACACTCGCCAAGTGGGCGGTTGCAGGATGCCGCATCGTCATGGTGATCGTGACCGACGGGTCCAAGGGGTCGTGGGACCCCGACCAGGACCAGGACGAACTCGTCGCAACCCGCAGCGCCGAGCTTCAGGCGGCAGCAGCGGCGTTGGGGGCGGAAACCACCGTGCAACTCGGTTACGTCGACGGAGAGCTCGAGTATTCAATGAAGCTGCGCGGACGTATCTGTCGGGAAATCCGCATCCATACACCTGAAGTAGTTCTCAGCCATGACCCGTGGATGCGCTACCAACTCCACCCGGACCATCGCGCCACGGGGTTTGCGGCGACAGACGGAGTCGTTGCAGCACGGGACCACCTGTTCTTCCCCGAACAAGACCTCCCACCGCACCGACCGTCGGCGATTCTCCTCTGGCGGGCCGACCAGGACAATCACTGGGAAGACATCGCGGGTCACATCGACGCCAAAGTCGAGGCGTTGCTGTTCCACTCCTCGCAGGGAACCACGACAATGGGTGGGGACCTCACCGACGCGTCACGTGCCGATGCTTTTGCGCAACGCATGCACGAATGGGCTGAGCGTTCAGGCAAAGATGCCGGACTTGGCCAAGCGGAAGCGTTTCACCGCCTCACTCCTTGAATCTTCGGGAACAGATCTAGACAAACGTGAGGACCCCGAAGGGTCCTCACGAATACGACTATTGCGGAGCCTCTAGAGACCGATCCGGCGTCCGCTCTCGGGGTCAAAGAAGTGCACCTTGTCGGTATTGATTGCGAGCCTGATCTCGGTCTCGGGCGCGACCTGGACGTCGGCGTTGACCCGGGCCGTGAACTGGACAATATCGCCGAGAGAACTGATGTCGCTCCCCGTGTCGGCGAGCAGCTCTTCAATATCGGGTGTGATCACCGGTGGAGTGTCAACCTCAAAGTGGATAAAGGTTTCGGCGCCGAGCACCTCGGCAACCTGAATCTTCACGGTCATCGACGCGGAGTCATCGGCGCCGATGCGGTCCGCGGAAGCGAACTCGCCCGGACGGATGCCCATGACGATCTCCTTGCCCATCCAGTTCTCGATACCCGGGTGCCGGTCCAATCCCGGTTTCGACAGGAGGATCCTATTCTTCGCAAACGTAGCGAAGACCTGGTCGCCGTCGGCTTCGAGGACTGTGTACACCATGTTCATCGACGGTGACCCAATGAACCCTGCAACGAACAGGTTCACCGGGTTGTGGTAGAGCTCTGCCGGTGGTGCGACCTGCTGGAGGTTGTCGGGGCGCTGCGCCGATACGGGCTTGAGAACTGCAACTCGATGGCCGAGCGTCATCGCCTCGACCTGGTCGTGGGTGACGTACACCGTCGTGGTGTTGAGACGAGTGTGCAGGACCGCAAGGGACGCCCGCATTTGCACACGGAGCTTGGCGTCGAGGTTCGACAGAGGCTCGTCCATGAGGAATGCGCTCGGTTCGCGCACGATTGCGCGACCCATTGCGACCCGCTGACGTTGCCCGCCGGAGAGGTTCTTGGGTTTCCGATCGAGGTAGTCGGTGATTTCGAGCACCTCAGCGGCCTCTTTCACACGGGCATCAATCTCCTCCTTCGGTGTCTTGCGAAGCTTGAGACCGAACGCCATGTTGTCGTACACCGACATGTGCGGGTACAAGGCGTAGTTCTGGAAAACCATGGCGATGTCACGGTCTTTCGGCTGTACATCGTTGACGAGGTTCTCACCAATGTACAACTTGCCTTCGGTGATCTCTTCCAGGCCTGCGATCATGCGCAGAATCGTCGATTTGCCGCATCCCGACGGGCCGACCAGCACCAAGAATTCTCCATCCATGATCGTGAGATCGACATCTCCTACGGCACGAGTGCCGTCGGGATAGACCTTTCCCAGACCTTCAAGTGTTATGGACGCCATTTCCTTACCTCTTGTGTAGCTCCGTCGTCACGCCACCGTAGCAGGAAGTAGGGACCGCATCCCCATGAGGCGGGCTACAGTAATGCCATGCATGAATCACCAGTCGCGGTTGTGACGGGCGGTACCGGTGCTTTGGGGAAAACCCTGCTCCCGCTGCTTGTACGCCGCAATTTCAAGCTCGCAGTCACCTATTTGATCCCGGAGGAGGCGACCGCTCTCGAAGACTCGCTCGGCCTTGACGAGAGTCAACTGCTGCTACGCCGTGTCAATGCGTCCGATGCTGACGCAGTCAACTCCTTCATGCAGGAGGCCGCTGACATGTTTGGCCCGTTCAACGTCACGGCTGCCCTCGTTGGTGGTTGGGCCGGTGGTCGCATGGTCGACGAGACCGACGACGTCCGTTTCGACCGAATGATCGACCTGAATCTTCGCTCGGCCTTTTACACGATCCGGGCAGCAATTCCGCACATGCGCGACGCCGATTGGGGACGGATCATCGCCATCGGCAGTCGCGCCAGCATTGACACCCCGGCCGGCCAGGCGGCCTTCAACATTGCGAAAGCCGGAGTCGTTGCCTTGATCAAGTCGCTGGCCGTCGAACTTGACGACACTCCAATCACCGCAAACGTCGTTCTTCCATCAGTTATCGATACCAAGGCGACCCGTGATGCCCTTCCCTACGCGGACTATGTAAAATGGCCGAAACCAGCCGAAATCGCATCTGTTATCGACTTCCTCGCATCGGAAGATGCTCAGGTCATCAACGGAGCCGCCATTCCCGTCCACGGACAGACCTAGAGGACGTATCCGGGAGGATCCCCCATGCCTGACCATGCTCACGCCGACACCGAGTTCGATGTTGTTGTGATCGGTTCGGGTTTCGGTGGTAGCGTCTGCGCCCATCGCCTGACCGAGAAGGGCTACCGCGTCGGCGTTCTCGAAGCGGGCAAACGGTGGGAAACCGAGGACTTTCCAAGGACCAACTGGAGTGCGCGCAAGGCGTTGTGGTTCCCCCGGCTTGGAATGAAGGGCATCCAACGGATCTCGTTGCTGCGTGACATCATGGTGCTGTCCGGCGCCGGCGTCGGGGGTGGCTCTCTGGTGTACGCCAACACGCTGTATGAACCACAGGCGCCGTTCTATTCCGATCAACAGTGGTCCGGCATCACTGACTGGCAAGCCGAATTGGCCCCTCACTACGCCACGGCGAAACATGTGCTGGGAGTGGTGGAGAACCCGCTCGACACACCGGCTGACGATGTCATGCGCAAGGTCGCCGCTGCGATGGGGGTCGCCGACACATACCATCGGACGCCGGTCGGGGTGTTCTTCGGAGAACCGGGGGTTGAGGTGGAGGACCCTTTTTTCGATGGCGCCGGGCCACGTCGGTCGGGGTGCGTGGCCTGCGGAAATTGTATGGTCGGATGTCGATACAACGCGAAGAACACGCTCGACAAGAACTATCTCTACTTCGCGGAGCAGGCCGGCACACAGGTGTTCCCCGAACACACCGTCGTCGATGTAGAACGCGTCGGTGATGAGTGGCAGGTGACGACCGCCCGATCGGGTGCTTGGTTCCGGAAGCGGCGACGCGTCTTCCGCGCACCACACGTTGTCTTTAGCGCCGGGGCTCTTGGCACCACACGCTTGCTCTTAGAACTCGCTGAGAGGGGTCGCCTCCCTCGCCTCTCGAACCGGATCGGATACCAGACCCGGACAAACTCCGAGGCGATCGTCGGCGCAGTTTCACGAAGCCGTACCGTCGACTACTCCGAGGGCATCGCAATCACCTCGTCGATTCACCCGGATGCTGAGACACACATCGAGCCGGTACGATACGGCAAGGGGTCCAACGCACTCGGGCTCCTTGCAACGATCCTCACCGACGGCGGACCCGGAATGGCGCGCCAGCTCCGTTTCCTGGGAACGGTCTTTCGCCACCCCATCACGTTCTTGCGGTCGCTCTCGGTATGGCATTGGTCGGAGCGCTCCATCATCCTCCTGGTCATGCAAACCAGGGACAACAGCATCCGACTCCTGCGAAAACGTGGCCTGTTCGGTAGGAAGCTTTCATCCGAGCAGGGCCACGGCGAGCCGAACCCGACGTACATACCTATCGCGAACGAGGCAGCGAGAAAGACCGCCGACATCATTGGCGGTTTTGGGTCCAGCACTGTCAACGAAGTGCTCTTTGACACGCCCCTGACCGCACACATACTCGGCGGCACACCCATCGGCCCGGATCCTGATCACGGAGTAATTGACGGGTATCACCGAGTCTTCGGCCACGACGGGCTCCATGTCATCGATGGCGCCGCGATCGGCGCCAATCTCGGTGTCAACCCATCTTTGACTATCACCGCCATGGCGGAAAGGGCTGTGTCGATGTGGCCGAACAAGGGCGAAGAGGACCGGAGGGCGCCTCTCGGCGATACCTATCGACCTATCGATGCGTCCCGGTAGCCGGCTCGCGAACACATATCCCGATGCCGGTAGTACTGTTGAATTATGGAATCTGAGTCGGACATCCTCGCTAGGTTGGTTGCCGTCAACGACGCTCTCTGGGCTCTCCCCGATGACGCGTTCTCGGAAAAGTTCAAGCTCCTGAAAGAACGCGATCAACTGCGAGAGGAAGCGTCCGAGTACGCGGTGGATCTCGATGCGCAACGCTCCGATGCCGACCTGCTCTTCGAACTCTCGGGAATGCGCTCACAGCTCAAGGAACTCGAGAAACAGAAGATCGACGTCGTAATGCAGGCGGGGGGTGGCAGCGGTACCGGAGAGATGGGGAACCTCGGCGGTGTTTCGTTGAACGCACGAATGATGGATGCTAGCGGTGCCGGCCGTGTCCAGAACAGAATCGGCATCATCAAGGGCATCCTCACAGATCGTGGAGTCGCCTACCCGGATCCGAAGTAGCGAGGTACCTTCTCGGCGACAGTCCCAAGGTCTAACGCTTCGGCCAGACCCGGCTATCTTTAGACAAGTAGCGATCAAAACGACCTTTCTCAAGATCGGTCAGAAGAGGTTGTGACAGATGGGTAACAAAGACAAGGGCGGCAGGAGCACCAAAAAGGTTGCTGCCAAGTCACTGAAGGAAAAACGCCAGGCCAAGAAGGCGAAGAAGGCCGGCTAACACGCTCCCACTTCCTCGTTCTTGTGACACTCGATGGGAACTATTCCTCCCAAACGTCACAAGAACGAGTAGGGAGTGTCGCGACCGTGGCCTCGGGAACGCTACTCGTCGGTTTCGACAACTATGCCGAGAGCTTCGACGACCCGTATCGCAGTGATGGGGTTGAGGGTGGCACCGTCGAGCGTCGTGATCAGCGGGTCGAGCGAAACTCTGATCGCGCCCACCAGACGAGCACCGGAAAGGTCGGCGTGCGCAAAGTCCGCCCCGGCCAGATCGGTCTGGTTGAAGGACGAGTTGACCAGCTTTGCCTCCCGGAACATCACATCCCTGGCACGGCATTCAGTGAACTCAACATCACGCAGGTCGAGACCAGTGAAGTCGCTCAAGCTGATGTCGCAGCCCCGGTAAACATGGGCGCCGTGGAGAAGGTACGTCTCCTCCCGTGTCAGGGTCCAGTCGATACCGACCATGCGGGAATCACGGAACGTGCATCCGGTGAATACCGTGTCGACCGGTTCGACAAGAGAGAGGTCGCAGTTCACGAACGTGCAGTCAGCAAACCGACCTACCTTCACTTTCGCCCCTCGGAACACGACGTTGGTGAACACGCAGGCCTCGAAGTCGGCATGCTCTATGAGCGCCTCGGACCAGTCCGCATCGTCGAACGCCTCACTGCCGAAGTAGCTCCCCGAGAGTTCCCCAGCGGAGCCGTCAGCCACTCTGTGTGCTGCCGATCTGGGTGTGGCCAACGCGCGCCCTCATGCCCGACCGTCACTGGCGGTCAGGTGACGCTTGAGAAAGTCAAGGATTTCGCCAACAAACGGCTCAAAGGGCGCCAGGTCGCTGTGTCCCCCACCGGGCACGGTGAGTCGCTCCGCAGCCGGGTCGGCAGCAGACAGCTCATGCATCGCCGTGATCGGAACGACATCGTCTGCGTCTCCGTGCACAAGCATCACCGGAACCTCCACGTGCGCGATCCGTTTCCGGGGCGCGATGTCGTCGAAACGAAAGCCGATCATCCACTGCACCGCCTCGAGGATCATGAACCGGGCGGGACGCGGCATGCGGTCCATCTGCCGGCGCATCATCTCGCCGGGATGAGCGAACGATGACACCGAGACGACCGCGTCGAGCAGGTCGCCGCGTGAGGCCGCGAGGATCGCAGCACCGGCGCCCACGGAGTGACCGATGACACCAACTGCGGTGACCTCTGGTCTCGCACGCAGCCACTCGGCGGCGACCTCAAGGTCCTCAGCAAATCGAGGCATCGACGAGAAACTGTCATGCTCGGACAGTCCATGGTTGCGTGCGTCGATAAACAACACGTGAAAACCCGCGGCGTGCAGGTGGGGAGCCAGCGGCAGCATCAGTGCCGAGTTACTCCCCCATCCGTGGAGGACGACAACACCCGGGGCGGATCCATCGACCGGGATGTACCAGCCGTGGAGGAGGGTTCCATTGACACTTTCGAGATGCACTCGTTCCTCCGGGAGGCCCAGATCGGCGGGAGACTCGTCGGGTGGTGGTTGGGGTGGGGCGAATGCGCGTTTCAACAGTCTCGGGGTCACAACGACCGCTCCGGCCGCGACAATCGCCGGCAGCAGTATCCACCTTTTCGCTCGTGCAACGTGCACTACCAGCCTTACCTTCATGTCGAGCCACACCGGCCGGGAACCGGTCCGCGCATCGGAGGCCACGAGTGTACGCGACCTGAGGGTGAACAGCGTCGTCGCCGATCAACACACTACGGAGACCTTTTCGGCATAAACATCTTGACCTTTGAGTTACTCGAAGGTGTAGGTTCGCACCACCGGCACGATCCAGGACAATCACGACGGAGCGGGAGCACAACCCCATGACCACTGCAACATCCAGGACATTCACCGTACGGGGTTTCCATTGCTCCGGGTGCGCCGACAACCTGGAAACGTCCCTCACGAACCTTGAGGGCGTTATCCGGGTCAAGGCTGATTTCGAAGACAGCTGGGTTGAGGTTCGTTTCGATCCGGACCGCGCCACCGAAGCCGACATCCGCAACCAGATCACGGCATCCGGCTTTCAGGCCGACTGACCAAGGAGTCGCCCATGACAAGCACACCGCCCGACACCACGGGGTCACCGCTGGAGGAGATGGCTGCATTCCGCATGAAGATCGGGGGCATGTCGTGTTCGTTTTGTACCGCAACAATCGACAAGGCATACGGGCGCATCGACGGGGTCTTCGAGGTGGGCGTGTCGCTCGCTCACGAGGAGGGGCTCATCAAGTATGACCCTTCCAAGGTGACGCCTGAGAAGCTTCGCCGGACGCTTGAGGACATGGGATATACCTATCGCGACCCAGAAAAGCTGCGTTCGTTCGATGAAGACGGAGCAGAGCTCCGCCGCGAGGGGGGCAGGCTCGTCGTCGCGGCGACGTTCACGATTGTGAGTTTGCTGCTGATGCTGTTCGGGCAATGGCTGGCGATTGTCGAGATACCGCTCATGCCGTGGTTGCTGCTCACCCTCGCTCTGAACACGATGTTCGTCACCGGATGGTTCGTCAAGAAAATGGCCTGGGCCTCGTTACGGCGAGGAATCCTCAACCAGCATGTGCTGCTGGAATTTGCTGCGTTTGCGGGAATCGCCGGCGGATTTCTCGGATTGTTCGTCCTGGACAATTTCCCAGTCGGCGACTTCTTTGCGGCGTCGACGTTGGTCACGACCTATCACATCCTTTCGCACTACGCCTCGCTCGTGGTCCGCACCCGCTCGTCTCAAGCCGTGCGACGCCTCATGGCGCTCCGTCCCGACACGGCTCGTGTCATTCGCAACGGTGAAGAGATCGAGGTTCCGATTGACGACGTCGTTGCCGGTGATCGGGTACGGATCCGCCCCGGGGAATCTATCCCCGTCGACGGAACGGTCGAGGATGGCGTCTCGGCGGTGAACGAGGCCCTGGTGACTGGTGAATCGATGCCCGCAGAGAAGGTCCCCGGTGATGAGGTGATCGGGGGCTCGATCAACCAGACCGGTACACTCGTCGTGACGGTCACACGCGTCGGGGATGAAGCGTTCCTCTCCCAGGTGGCAAAGTCCATCGACGAGGCGCGCAGCCTTCGACCCGGTGTCCTTCAGGTGGTCGATGTCGTTCTTCGCTATTTCGCTCCGACGGTTCTCATCTTTGCGACCGGGGGGTTCCTCGTGTGGACGATCGTCCCGGCGCTCGTCGGCGACGGACCGAACTGGAACCGTGCACTCCTTGCCGGACTGGCCTCTCTTGTCATGGGGTATCCGTGTGCCCTGGGGATGGCTACGCCGCTGGCAACCATTCGTGGAGGTGGCGAGGCCGCACAACGGGGAATCCTGATGCGCTCGGGTGAAGCCTTCCAGGTGATGGGCAGCACTGCTTTCATCGTGTTCGACAAGACGGGCACTATTACCCGCGGCGAACCGACGGTCCACACCGTGTTGCCCGCAGCCGGTGTCGACCCGGACGAGGTGCTCCGTTGCGCGGCCTCGGCCGAGATGAACAGTGAACATCCCCTGGCGCGTGCGGTCGAGGACGAGGCCGATGCGCGGGGTCTTGAACTCCTCGACACCACGGCATTTGAGTCGCACACCGGTCAAGGCATCGAAGCCACCCTCGACGGGTCCGTCGTACTGGTCGGGAAGCCAACCTGGCTGGCCGCGCAAGGTCTCGGGCTGGGGGCTCTCGACGATGATCGGGAGCGACTCGAAAACTAAGGGCAGACGGTGATCGCGGTGAGCCGCGACGGTCGGTTCCTGGGGCTGATCGGGATAGCCGACACTATCAAGAATGATGCGATCGAAGCGATAACACGGGTCAAGGATGCGGGGATTACTCCCATCATGATCACTGGCGATAACACCC
>BDTL01000085.1 GCA_002898115.1 bacterium BMS3Bbin02
CCGCAGGAAGAGTCGGGGACACAACATCGATGATTGATCCCTCGGGCAAGCCATCAGCGAGAACCGCGACTACAGCCGCTGCTTTCGCCTCGACGTCGACCGCCGGTCCGATCCGAACACGATACCCGTCTACCGTTGCGATCAGCCCGTCTCCGTCGGTCCACACAACGGTAGGCGCTGAGATCCTGTCACCGATTCGTCCGATGAACAGGACTGCACCAGCGACATTAACATCGGTGACCTGTTGCCCGGGACGCAACTGCTCGGTGAGCATGGTGACCGAACCCAATCCGGGCGCCCGCTCGTTGAGCGTTTCGAGCACACTCCCCTCCCCGCTCACGAGCACCCAGGTAGAACCGGTTTGCACCGATGCGATCGCGACATACTCGATGACGTCCACCTCCACATGGCCCGGCCATTGCACAACCACGCGGCTGTCCTTGATCCAGGGATCACTTTCGAGTTCGGCCTGCACAGCGTCGACCTTCACGGAGAGGGTCGGGACCCCGGCAACAACATCGATCGCCTCGAGTCGCGCGAAAGCCGTCGAATTCTCAACGCCGCGTACGACCACCTCACGCACTGCGAACACCGGACTTTGCAGCAGCCAGGCGACGAGCGCCCCAAGTCCGACCAGAGCGGCGAACAACAACAGGCGCCGCAGGCGGCGGCGGGCGTTATCCTCAGAGACGCCAAGACGGCGCTCCTCTATCCGTGCATTCATCGGAGGAACGGTCACGCCGGCTCCTCGAATCCGATGCAGATAATCTCTGGGATAAGTTCGACCCCGAACTCGTCTGCAACGCGTGTACGCACGATTTCGATGAGCCGATAGACATCTTCGGGCGTTGCCTGCTCAGAGGCTTCGATGAAGTTCGCATGCCGCGTCGAGACCGAGGCTCCCCCAACGCGCAATCCCTTCAACCCCGCCGAATCGATCAGCCGCCCGGCGGAGTCACCCGGCGGATTCTTGAACACTGACCCTGCATTGTGTGTGCCTCCCGGCTGGTGCTTACGACGCCACGCCGTCACGTCGCGCATCACCTGCTCCCCTTCGTCGACATCACCATCGGTCGTCAAGAAGACCGCGGACAAGACAATATCCGTCACGCCGAGGTTCGAGTGTCGATACGACAGTTCGAGGTCGGTAGCGCCCCGCTCGACAGCGGCGCCCGTAGCCGCATCTAACACAAGCGCCTTGTCCAACACGTCCCGCGTTTCGATTCCGTGACAGCCGGCGTTCATGCGGACAGCGCCACCGACCGAACCAGGTACTCCGACAAAGAACTCGAGTCCACGGTTACCCTCCTTGGTGGCTGTACGCGCAAGAACAGGGAGTGAGACGCCCGCACCTGCGTGCACGGCGTCTGTACGAACCTCAATCTCTGAAAACACGCCCCCAAGACGCAGCACAAGTCCAGCAACTCCCCCGGTCGCGACGAGTAGATTGGATCCGCGGCCGAGGACCGTAATGGGAGTCGCGACGCCGGCCGTCAGCACCCGATCAAGCTCTGCCCGGGTATTGACGGTGGCGAAGTATTCGGCGTTTCCGCCGATCTTGTAGGTCGTCATCGGCCCGAGCGCCACTTGCGGCTGGATAAGACCCGCCGACACAAGGTCGGGGATGTTACTCATGATCGACTTTCTAGCCTTCGAGCTAGTTCTTCGGCCGCCGCACTGATGTCGCCTGCCCCGAGCAACAACACCAGATCCCCCTCGATGACTTCATCGCTCAATACTGCAACAGCGTCGCTCACGCGATCGACGAACCGCACGGTTCCGCCGGCAGCTTCGACCGACTGGCTGACCAGGCGTCCCGACACTCCGGGAATCGGTGTCTCGGACGCCGCGAACACGTCCGTCACAATGACCTCGTCGGCGCCCGCGAGCGCGGGACCGAACAAGTGTCCTAGTTCAGCGGTTCTTGTGTAGCGGTGAGGCTGGAACACGACCCAGACTTTTCGCCAGGTCCCATGACGAGCCGCGGCCACCGTTGCCGCGACCTCTGTTGGATGATGGGCGTAGTCGTCAACCACGGTGACACCGGCGATGTTCGCCTTCGTTTCAAAACGGCGCCGGACACCCTCAAAGGTGGCAAGCGCGGCGACACCAGCCTGAAGATCGAAGCCCATCTCATGCAGGAGCGCGAGCGCGCCGGCAGCGTTTCGTGCGATATGGTCCCCGGGCTTCGGGATAGTCGCGGTGGCGATCCCGTGAGGTCCGGTAAGCGTGAATCCCACCTCGGAGTTGCCATGGGAGACGTCAGTGATGCGATACCGCGCTGACTCGCTCATCCCGTACGAAACGAGCGACGAACGCTGTGCCAGACGAGCCACACCACTGTCGTCGATGCACCCGACGACGGGACCGTCCGTGCGCGACGCCACCAAAGCAAAGGCCTCCTCCAATGTGGCCACGTTGCCGTAGTAATCGAGATGATCCGCATCGATGTTGGTAACCAGGAGACCTCGAAGATGCAAACTGCGGAATGTGCCGAATGCTTCGTCGGCCTCAAGGAGGAATGTCGCGTCGGAGCCGAGATGGGCGTTCGTGTGAAGATCGCTCAATTGACCACCGACCATAAAGGTCGGGTCGTGACCCGAATATCGAAGCGCGTGAATCATGAGTGCTGTTGATGTCGTCTTCCCATGAGTCCCCGCGCAACCGATCGCCGGTACGGATGAGGTCATCCGCTCAAGAAGTTCGGGTCTTCCCAGCACGGGTCGCCCGGTTTGTGTAAACGCATGAACCTCGGGATCGGACAGCGGGACGGCGGATGACTTCACAAGGACATCCGCGACGACGGCCCTGTCCGGGTCGCTTCCTGTCCAGGTAGCGACACCGAGATCACGGAGACGATGTAGCACCCGTGCAGGCTTGAGATCAGACCCGGTGACGGTGTAGCCGTCCTGGCAGAGCAACTTTGCGAGCCCACTCATGCCCGCACCACCAACCCCCACAAGGTGAACGCTTGTGGCGCGATCGTCGCTGAGGAACCCACGATCGATCACGTGGCGGCGCCGATCATCGCATCCGCGACGATTACCGCCGCGTCCGTTCGTGCATGGCGGCTGTAGGCCTCTGCCATCGCGTGACGTTTTCCCACATCCGACAGCAGTTGTTCGAGCGCTGCCGGGACCTGATCGATAGCGTCTTCGCGAACCATCACCATGGCACCGTCGCGAACCGGGCCGGAGGCGTTCGCGGCCTGGTGATCGGCGGTCCCTATAGCGAGCGGTACAACGACCGCGGGAGTCCTTGTCACGGCTAACTCGCTGACCGTAAGCGCCCCGGCGCGAGACAGCACGACATCGGATGCGGCGTAGAAAAACTGCATCTGGTCCTCGAAATCGCAAACGGCCCACCGGATACCGGAGCGATCAGCGCGTTCTCGCACCGTGTCGCCATGGTCGCGACCCGCAACATGCACGATGGCAAACTTATCTCGGTCGAGGGTCATCGCTACCTGGTTGGCGATCTCGTTTAGGGCTCGGGCCCCGAGGCTTCCACCAAGAATGCCAAGCACGGTGGTGTCGTCGTCAAGACCGTATCGAGCTCTCGCCTCCTCGCGGAGCGCAGCTCTATCAAAGGTCACCAGTTCCTTGCGGAGGGGGTTGCCAACGACACGCCCACCGAGCGTTCGTTGCGCCTGCTCAAAAGCAACAAAGACTTCGGTCGACCACCGGGTGATCATTCGATTCGCAAGGCCGGGCATTGCGTTCTGCTCGTGAAGAAAGAGCGGTACGCCAGCCGAACGGGCGGCCATTGCCACCGGACCGGCTATGTACCCCCCAAACGTAGCGAGTGCACCCACGCCTTCATCCTGACAAATCTCTCGAACCGTCGCTCGTGCCTTACGAACCATGGAGATCAACTTGAGGTTATCGGGACTCAGGGATCGTTTGAGTCCCCGGATCTCGAGTTCGACGAACCGGAATCCAGCGGCTGGGACAGTCGTCTTCTCCATTCGGTTGCCGCCGAAAAACAGTATGTCATCGCGGGCGGTCCCACGTTCGACGAGCGCATCCGCCACAGCGAGAGCGGGAAACACGTGACCGCCGGTTCCGGCGGCTGCCAGAGCAAATTTCACGACTCTGTCCTTTGCGAGCGGGAAAGGTTCATGAGCACGCCGACGGCGGCGAGGTTGGCAATCATCGCCGATCCACCGGCAGACACGAACGGTAGCGGCACACCCGAGATAGGAAGAATGGCGGCAACACCGCCGATGTTGACGAGTGCCTGTGTTGAGATCCATGCAACCATCCCGACAGCCAACAAACGACCAAACATATCGTCGATTCGCAACGCGAGTCGAATACCCACGAGAGAGAACAGCAGGAACAGCGACACAACAGCGAGTGATCCGACCAGGCCCATCTCTTCTCCAATGATGGCGAAAATGAAATCGTTGTGTGCGTTCGGCAAGAACCGCCAACGTGCCCGGCTCGCTCCTAATCCTACGCCGAAGAGTCCGCCGGTTCCGAGAGCGACCAGGCTCTGCACGGCCTGGAGACCGTTGCCGAGCGGATCGGCAAGCGGGTCGC